>JAGHCA010000013.1 GCA_021160725.1 Dehalococcoidia bacterium
GGTTTGTCAGGGTCGCAGCCTCGGTTGACCGCGACATAATAAGCCAGGAGCTGAAGAGGAATTACAGCGACCATAGGATAGAGTAACTCATTAACTTCGGGAATCTTGATCCAGGAATCATAAATATCGCTTTCCTTGTCGGAGACACCGATAATATAGGCACCACGCGATTTAGCCTCGATGGCGTTGCTCAAAGTTTCGGAAAAGGTATAGTCGGCAGGGCAAATCACCACTACTGGTATGCCAGGCTCAATAAGAGCTAAAGTGCCATGCTTGAGTTCGCCGGCAGGCATACCTTCAGCATGGATATAGGAAATCTCCTTCAGCTTCAAGGCGCCTTCAGAGGCAATGGCAAAGTTGATTCCCCTGGCTATGTAATAGAAATCGTTCTTGTCTTTCAGTTTCTGGCTGAGCTTGATAAGCTCATTTTTGTTCCAATCCAGAACGCTTGTTATCTGATCGCTCATACCCTTGAGCTTAGCTACCGCTTCCTCGAAGGAGTTAATCATGGCAAAGGACAGCAGGTAGAATATAGCTAGTTGGGACAGGAAAGATTTGGTGGCGGCTACAGCTATCTCGGCGCCACAATTCAAGTAGATGACTTGATGGCTCAGGTCAGCCAGTATGGAGTTAGGCCGGTTGACTATGGAGACAATTTGAGCTCCAGCATTTCTGGCTGCTTTTACTCCCTCGACAACATCGGCGGTCTCGCCACTCTGGGAGACAGCAATAACAACGGTATTTTTATCCACAGAGTCGGCGAAATAACCGAACTCCGAGGCCATGATTACATCGCAGAATTTCTTGCCCACCTTGGAAAAGAGATATCTGCCAACCAGAGCAGCATAGCGAGAGGTGCCGCAGGCGGTTATAATCACCTGATTTGCTCGCAGAATATCAAGAGCAATCTTGGTGAATTTCTTGCCATCTTGACGGGCTGTTTGGTTGAGCACCTGGGCTTGCTCTATTATCTCCTTGAGCATAAAATGCTGGTAACTCCCCTTATGACTCTCGGTCCAACTACGGTCGAGAGTCCTGGCTTGCTTAACCAGCTTGTTTCCTTGAGCATCGAAGAATTCGATTCCTCCTTGTGTCAGCATCACCACCTCATTATCCTCCAAACTTATCACCTGATTGGTATATTTAGAGAAGGCCAGGGCATCACTACTAACGTAGTAGTCAGGGGCGTCAACGCCTACAACCAGTGGATTATTCCTTCTTGTGCCTACGACCTTACCCGAGTCATCAAGGGATGCGACCAGAAAAGCATAGGAGCCCTCGAGCTTTGAAGCTATATTTAACACAGCCTGTTCCAGGGAACATCCGTTTTTCAACTCATCCTCCACGAGGTGAGGGATGACTTCGGTATCAGTTTCTGAGCTAAACTGGTGTCCCCTCTTGGTGAGTTCCTGGCGGAGTTGTTGGTTGTTCTCAACGATGCCATTGTGAACTACAGCTATTCTACCGCCGCAGTCAGAATGGGGATGGGCATTGAATTGAGTGACAACACCATGGGTTGCCCAGCGAGTATGCCCGAGGGCGATATTGCCGGGAAGGTCTGCCAGGTTGTGTTTCTGGATGACTTCGGCAACTGTGCCGGCATCCTTCCGTATCAATAGTTTTTTATCACATATGGAAGCTATGCCTGCTGAGTCGTAGCCTCGATATTCCAGACGCTTTAAAGCCTCCAGAACAACGGGAACCGCTAACTTCTTGCCACAATAGCCAATAATGCCACACATCTTAAGCCACCTCTATCTCATATCTCCTCAGTTCCTTGGGTTGCTTAATATCTTAAAATCTCTCAATCTTCACTCTAGTATCTTTATACACTCAACAAATTCTATAAACGTTTTCGCAGCTTCTGCCTTTTGCCTTCGTCGAATCTTGTTTCATTCTCCTCTATCTGGTATCGGGACTCAAGCAGAATCATCTTACTCGCCTCCAGGTCCTGGCGTAAACATATCTGGGGTCCCACAGAAGAATCAGGACCGACTCGGACCCCGGGCATGAGACTGGCGTTTACTCCAATACGACAACCTCGACCCATCATTGCCCCTAGTTTATCATAGCCAGTATCTACCAGACTATCACCGACCTTTATCTGGATATTTCCTTCATCGAGACGAAAGTTAGCCAGCACAGCACCGGCTCCCAAGGAGCAATCGTCATCTATTATAGAATCACCAACATAATTGGAATGGAACCAGCAATTATCACCGATGTAAGAGTGCTTTACCTCAGTGGAATAGCCGATAACGGAGTTAGAACCGATATGGCTGTAGTCTCGTATTAAGGCATCATTGCCAATGATAGAGTTTGCCCCGATATACACAGGACCTCGAATCACAGCATTTTCCAACACCTTGACATTATCGCTCAGGATAACTTTTCCTTCGATGGTCGCTTTCTCAGAGATGCAGGCTGAAGGGGCTACATAAAGTTGAGCATTGTCCAGAAAATATTCCATTACTTTGAAGATATGCCAGGGGTATTTTATCGGCGCCCAGAAATCATCGTAGGGAACTACCTTAATCTTGTGTCCTGCCTTTACCATGTTATCCAGTGCACATTCATAGACATCATCCTTGGTTGTCTGCACAGTTTCAATGTAGTGTAAAAGCTCCTCAAGGTTGTTATGATAGTGAATCAGGATATTTACCATGTTGCTAGGTTCCTCGCCTGGTTTGGGTTTTTCCACGATCTCTAGTAACTCATTTCGAGAATTCGTCTGGAGATAGCCTCCTGGGAAGTACTTCTGGACTTGATAACCCAGAATATAGGAGGAGGCAGAGGTTTTTTGGGCTTCAGTGATGATTTGGGTGTAAGCTGAGCTTGAGAAGACATCATTGGGATTTATTACCAGAAGCTGCCCGTTTAGAAAGGGTTCAGCGCTCTTCAGGGCATCAGCGATGCCTAAGGGCTCTTTCTGTAGAGCAAAGTCGACTTCTATCCCAGGAATTTTTTTAGTTATTTGCTCTATTTTGGCTATGTTTTCGGGATTCCCAATGATTACGAAGTGGCTCAACCCTGCCTGGCAGGCTACTTCTATTTGGTGTTGGAGCAATGGTTTCCCGAGAAAATCAAGGAGGAACTTGTCTTCAGTAACGGGGAACATCCTCTTACCGCGGCCACCGCAGAGTAATACGGCTTTCAATTGTTAGCCTCCACCAAACTTTGAACAAGCTCATTGGCTTTGCTTATGAGCTTATTGGTTTTTGTTTGCGACGCTGACTCAGAGATTACTCTGATGACAGGTTCAGTACCACTGGCCCTGATGAGTATCCATGAGTCAGGGAATTCCAACCTCACGCCATCAAGAGTCCCGATTCTAATCGGGGTCTTGTCGGGAGCAAAAAGGTAAGCTTTTTCTATTACCTGAGCCATGACTACCTCTTTAAGTTCATTAGGACAAAAAACCTTTGCTTTTTCAAAGAATAGCCTGGGTATACCTTGGAAGAATTCCCTGATTTCACCGGGGTCAGTTAGCTGGCTTAAAAGGATTAAAGAGGCGAAAATACTATCAGGATAATAGCCAGCCTCAGGTATCACGTAAACTCCTACCTCCTCTACTCCTAAAGCAGCATCGAGCTCCCGGGCTAAATAAGCCACGGCAACATCGCCGACCTTGCCTCTGACCACTTCTGCTCCAAGGTCCTTCATAGCCAAGTCAAGAAGAGTTCCAGTCTCTACTGTGGTGGCAATCTTCCTCTTTCCTGTTTTCTTAACAATCAGTCTCGAGATGAAAGCAATTGACTCGTTGAAGCCAAGGAAACCTTCTTTATCACAGAAAACAACCCGGTCGGCATCGCCATCAAAGCAAATAGCCAAGTCAGCATCGTGTCGCCTCAGGAACTCAACTGTACCCTGGATGGTATCCGCTTTCGGCTCGGGACTTCTCCCTGGGAAAAGGCCATTGGGTTCATCATTTACAGGTATTATATCAAAACCCATCTGGATAAAGATGTCGCTGGCAAACTTGGAGGCAGCACCATTGCCAGGATCAACGACTACTTTTAGCGGATGATTAAATCCTGGCAGGGAAAGCTTCCCTTTAACAAAGGAAAGATATTTTTGTTTCGCATCCTGTGCTTGCTCTAAAGTTCCTCTCTCTCCCTGGCGGAATTGTTTTTCAAAAAAAATTTTTTCTATCTCCGCTTCCTGATCCCGGCTGTATCCCAGTGAACTCTCCGTGAAAAGCTTGATTCCATTAAACTCGGGGGGATTATGAGAAGCAGTAACCATAATTCCTGCGACGAAGCCCAATTCCCGGGTAAGCAATGCCAGTGCCGGGGTAGGTAAAATACCCAAATCAACTACATTGATACCACATGAAAGCAAGCCCGAGTTGACTGCTTCTTTAATTATGTCCCTGCTTACTCTGGTGTCGGTAGCGATACAAACTGCGGAATCTGGAGGTAGTGTAGTGCCTATGGCTAAGGCAACCATGCGACAGAAATCAGGCGATAAATCCTGATTGACTATGCCCCGGATACCACTGGTGCCAAATAGTTTCCTTATCTTCATTTCCTGCATTAAGCTGAGTTAAATAAAACATAGCATTGAATTAAGTGGTTTGCAACAACCACACGGTATAATAGCATATGTTAAACTATGCCTCCTGATCCTAAGCAGCGCTGTTTCGTAAACATATAATGATATTGGATATATGGGACATAGCTAAGTTTCTGCTAGTTACTGTTTCGCCTATCAGTGAATTGAGGGTAGGAATACCGATAGGCATACATTTGGGACTTTTCCCTTGGTCTGCCTTCCTTATAGCAGTCATTGTTAACATCCTTATATTTTTTCCCATATTTTTCGTCTTACCTTTGCTATACGATAAATTCCTGACTCGAATCCCGTTGTTCGCCAAGTACCTTGATAGCTTAAGAAAAAGAGGTAAGCCAAAAGTAGACAAATACGGCTTTTGGGCATTGCTCTTCTTCGTGGCTGTACCCTTGCCTATCACTGGAGTATATACGGCGACTATCTTGGCTTGGCTGCTGGAGATGGATTGGAGAAGAGCCTTTCTGCCCATAGCAGTTGGTGTAGTCATAGCTGGCGTTATCGTGCTGTTGAGCTACTTGGGTATAGTTGAGGTGTTTAGTATCTTCGCTAAAAACTAGAAGTAGTCATAGCTGGTGTCGTAGTGCGCTTAAGAGAGTTGAGGATTATCAGCATCCCATGGATTTTTCTAGGCTGGCCTAATTAGCTTCCTATAAACAATTCAGAAATGATTCTTTTTATAAGAGAACACAACGCTCTTAGATGTAACTGGTAACCAAAGGCTGGGCATCTGTAGGCACAGATACCCAGCCTTGCCTCTAATCCTGCTACACGCAGTTTTAGTTTTAACTCTTTCCTATTCTGAACATCTTGGTCCCACATACGGGACATACGCCTTGAGTGGCCGGCCTGCCGTTCTTCATGACGATGCTTCTGGTATTTTTCATTTCTCTCTTGGCACGACACTTCATGCAGTATGCTTGCATCTGTTCACCTCCCTTTTTATACTTTATACAAGAATAAGACATCTATTACTCGAATGTCAATAGTTTTTCCTTAAATATTAAAAAAGTCTTGCTATTTGTGTGTTAATCCTGATTCCTCCACAGAGAAGAAGTTTATCAAACGATGGTGGACTGCTTTAGAATTTTGATGGTCTAAATTCACCCTGATGAAACCGGAATGAATACTCACCAGGCAAGTCTACTGGTGATGGAGCAGATTACCTTCTTATAGTCAATTGCAAAACTCCTTATAATTCTCCCTCCTCTGGTGGGAGGGAATTTGTACCATACTAAACACAGGACTTCGCAAGACCCTCGGTCACCCTGCCAAACCTTCGCTTTGGCAGGGTGAAAAGGGGTAAATTTCACTTTTGCCTCCTCCTTTTGGTCAAAATTCTAATAAAGAGGGAGGAACTCCACACGAGGTTACGAGCTTAATTATAAATACCTTGATACACGAGCTAGATAAGATGCCGCTGGAGTATCTGTCGTGCCTGCTGACTTGCTCGAGCACGGTGACTGATTTGATTTTTTATTTCTAATGGAAGTTCAGCCATGGTTTTCCCTGCCTCAGGAAGAAAAAAAATAGGATCATAGCCAAAACCATTTTCCCCCTTGGCCCCAGTGGTAATGATACCCTGGCACTCACCATAACATAGCTCTGAATAGCCTTCTGGAGTAGCTATAGCAATAACGCACTTAAAACGGGCTGTTCGTTGTTCCCAGGGAACGCTATTAAGTTTAGCTAAGAGCAAGCTCACTTTCTCTGCATCAGTGGCAGTTTCACCAGCAAAGCGAGCTGACTGTACGCCTGGCTCCCCATTAAGAACATCCACCTCCAATCCCGAGTCATCGGCAAGAGTAATAAGCTGACTTAATTTGGCATAAGTAATAGCCTTTAACTGGGCATTTTCTTCATAGTTACTCCCCGACTCAGGGACTACTCTTGTTATACCTTCCTCGGCCAGCGTGGTCATTCGATAACCAAGTCCATCCAAGAGAACACGATATTCACTGATTTTCCCTGGATTGGAGGTAGCCAAGAGAAGCTTCAGCATTTTGTTGTTAGATATCTTGGAATCTTGGTGCCAGCTTCTTCATCACTTCAGGCATAGTGGTATATTCCATCTCCTCAAGTGGCAGGCGATGCGGTTCAAACGGACCCATTCGGCGTAGGAAATCCGCCATAATATTTGCTTGGTGACGTGCCTCATCAAAAGCAGGGTCATCGAAGAGGTCACGAGGGCCGACAAGTTTGCCATCGGCAAGTTGGAAACCAGCCGCTATTACTCGCGGTGGACCGTCGAAGCGGCAAGGATTGCTTTCCCTGACAGCTACTGGCATCAAGGGGCCATGGTGTGACCCTCTCATCCAGCCTTCTACTATGTGAGGAGATGCAAAGGGTTCCAGTATTTCACCCACGGCGGGGAATTTTCCCTGGGAGCGAACAATACAGACAGGATCATCCTTGCCTACATATCTACCTGCCATGAAAGACAATCTCTGAGTAGAGGAGACAGCAGCGATTTCACCACTCGCCTTATGGTAAACTGCTTTAACAGCGTAGCGGCCTGGTGCGCCAAGGAAAACCAGCATATCGTAGATTTCCTCAGGAGCGTTAAAACTGATTTTCTTGCTCTCTTTGACGTCGTGGATTTCAAATGTGAAGCCAGAGTGCATATTGGAGGCAATAACCAGCCCAATGGTATTGAAAGGATCAGCAAATATTTTATATAGCGGTAAATTCCAGGCACCGGATGCTGTCTTATCCGCCATAAATATAATTATGGTCTCAGCCTTGCGCTCGGAAAATTTCATCTCTGCCGTACCTGGCCCCATACCTCTGACGTTACCGGAGAAGGCATCAACTAGAAGATCCTGTCCAGCGCCATGCAGTTTCAAGCTCTTAGCTACAGTGGTACATTCCACAAAGGTATCCCAGGCTAATTTATGGATTTGTTCACTATCTTCACCCTGTTGATGGGTCATTATCAATTGGAGGTCGTCGCCACAAACTGTAACATGATGGTCTATGAGCAGTCCCTGGCTCTGGGCATGTTCCAATTTTTCCTTAGCCTTTTGTATTACATCGGGGTGACTGGAGGAATGCCCGACATAGCCTCCGATGTCTGCTTTGATAACACTTAACGTTAACTCCATTTTACCTCCTATCCGTAGTTGTAGTTATCTAATTTTGCGTATTTTGGGAGTCTTTCACCTCCAGATTATTGCAGTTGTTCCACTTGAATCTAAGCTCCGCCGTCCAATAAATCAGACAAGGGTATTTCTGAACAGTCCTTAGTTTAACAAGAAGGAAGCTGACCGTCAAATTGGGATGACAATTACTCCTTCTTCACTACTACCTAAAACGTCTACCTTATTTCGGTGATACAGCAAAGCAGTATAAGCTGCCACCGCAGCATCACAAATATCGTGGTTGAGCATATCGGAATATAGCTTCAGATCAGGCAGGATGTCTTCTAGCTTATCTCTAATGAAACTCATCCCTTGTTTTGTAGTTTTTCGGGGCACAGTTTCGCCAAAGAGGCGGGCTTTACTAGCGAAGGGATAGACCTCAATGACTTGGCAAATCTGATTCGTCCTGCAACCAATTCTGGCTTTGAGCTCAATGCCACGATAAATCAAGTCCTTGATAAAAGTTTTCTTGCTAGTGGGATAACAAGGAATTCCTTGTTGTCTCAATTCCTGGTCACATTGCCTGTTCTTCCGTGGGAATTTTGGCTTGCAAGTGCAACTTTGCTCAAGGCAGCATAACCCCAGCGGTAAGCTCAGAGGGGCATCGATGGCTATTACTTGAGGTGAATATAGATTTAACAGAGCGACGATATCTCTATTCTTAGTTAAGAAACCAAGGTAAACGAGTTGTGATTTACCATCCAATCCTAAACAAGCGCTAGGTTTGGCTTCTGTTGAGGTTAAATCAATGCCAAAAAAAGTAGGATACTTCACGTCGCTGGAGAAGATTTTTTCCCTAACCGTTTTAATATCTCTCTAGCTGCCACTATACCTGAGGCTGAAGCTTGAACCAAGCCTCGGCTGACTCCGGCGCCATCGCCAGCAGCAAATATATTACTGATCTCGGTTTCTAAACAAGGGGTCAACTTTAGCTGACTAGAGTAAAATTTAACCTCTATCCCGTAAAGCAAAGTATATTGCGAAGCGACGCCTGGAACTAGTCTATCCATAGTTTGAATCATTTCCACTATACTCTTGAGATAGCGATAGGGGAGAGCAAAGCTCAAATCTCCTGGAGTTGCCGCTTTTAAACTTGGTTCAATAGGATTATTCTGGAGGCGAGCTTGGGTGGAACGACGACCATCCATTAAGTCCCCTAATCTCTGCACTAACACACCACCACTCAGGAGATTGGCCAGCCTTGCCAGATACTTACCATAGGCAATAGGTTCATGGAAGGGTTCGGTGAAAGCGGTGCTTACTAGAATAGCAAAGTTAGTGTTTCTTGTCCTGGGTTGAGTATAACCAATGCCATTGACCGTAATCACAGGGTCAGAGCCACCTGTAGATTCCATGATCACCTCGCCTCCAGGACACATACAAAATGTTCTAACTCGATCATTGAAACTTTTGGAATAAAATTCGAGTTTTGCTTCATACAATGTCGAAGTTAGCTTCTCCATGGTTGTCATTGGTATTTCGATTCGACAACCTACATCTACCGGGTTAGAGTCAAGGTGTAGTTTGAGCCGCTCGGCTTCTTTGCATAACCATTCTGCCCCTTCCCTTCCCGGAGCTAAGATTAGGTAGCGACAACTAAAGCTTTCGCCATTGCTAGCTTCAACAGCTTTGACCTCACCGTCGCCAACTATAATATTCTTAATGGTTGTTCTTAGCCTTATATCTAATTTTGAGGACAGATAATTTTGCATAGCCTTTAACGTTTCATGACAAAGCTCTGTTCCCAAGTGGCGCAATTTAACAGGGGTTAATGTAAGCCCGGCTGAAGCAGCCTCCTGTTCCAGCGCGACTGTGTTCCCTTTTATCCCATAAACCTTGGGAGGAGCACCAAATTCAAGATAGATAGAGTCAACATAATCTATAAGTGCTTGGGCTTGATCAAAACCGACTAATTCCTTGAGTCGACCGCCTACCTGGGTGGACAAGGTTAGTTTGCCATCGCTGAAAGCTCCAGCACCTCCAAAGCCACTTACTAAATGGCATGGTGAACAAAGGACACAATGCCCTCTTCTGTTTTGAACAGGACAAACCCGAGCATCAATCTCTCTACCTTTGTCCAGAAGCAAAACGTCGAGGCCAGCGTTACCTAATTCCAAGCTAGCAAATATGCCCGCGGGACCAGCACCAACTATGACGACATCATAATTTTTGGCCATCGCTATTCATTGCTTTATCCAAGGGCATTATATATAGGTAGCTCCAGCACTGGGCACTGCTCTAAACTCTCTATTTCCAGTGATGCCCTGAGCCGACCAAAGTATTTGACTCAATTGAGATAAGTCTAGTGGCTCCCTACGATATCTACGGACCGCTCTGCGTCTTAGTATTGCTTCCTCTACTGAAACTGTACCCTTCAATTGAGGAGAGGGAAGCTTAATTATGGTTTGTCTCATGCCAGACTCCTCGCTACCTTCAGAATGGTAAGTAATATCAGCCCTTGATAACGCCCATAGGTATAGCCATAGCCACTTTTTTAGAAATGCCAGCTTGATGAACCACTTCTATTACTTCAGTGACATCTTTGTAAGCTTGGGATGCTTCTTCAGCTAGCGAAGGGAAACTTCCTGTCTTGATAGTAATACCTCTATTCTCTAACTCTTGAACTACATCTCTACCCTTCATACTCCGCTTGGCGGCACCGCGACTTAACACTCTCCCGGCACCATGACAAGTAGAGCCAAAGCTATCAGCCATAGCCTTTTCAGTGCCCACAGCAATAAACGAACAACGTCCCATATCCCCGGGCACAAGCACGGGTTGCCCTACCTCCTTGTATCGCCTGGGAGTATCCTTATGGCCCGCCGGAAAAGCTCTGGTAGCTCCTTTGCGATGAACGCACACCTTAAGCTTGCGACCATCTATTGTGTGTTCTTCTATTTTGGCTATGTTATGGGCAACATCATAAACCTGTTTCATTCCAAGTGCTTCAGGACTTTTACCGAAAACTTTGGAAAAGCTTTCTCTAGCCCAGTGAGCGATACACTGCCGATTAACCCAAGCATAATTAGCAGCACACGCCATAGCAGCTAAATAATCTTTGCCTTCCGACGATTCTATGGGAGCACAGGCGAGTTGCCGATCGGGGAGATTTATTCCATACTTTGATATTGCCCCCTCCATGATGCGCAGATGGTCAGTACATACTTGATGACCAAAGCCGCGAGAGCCAGTGTGAATTAAAACTAATATCTGACCTATCTCATCGATGCCCATAACGCTAGCTATGTGAGAGTCGAATATCTCCTTTACAACTTGAACCTCGAGAAAATGATTTCCTGAGCCTAACGTGCCTGCCTGAGGCAGGCCTCGTTTTACTGCTCTATCGCTTATCTTGCTAGGATCGGCACCACCGATACACCCACCCTCCTCAGTAACATCTAAATCTTCCTCAAAACCCAAGCCATGATTTACTGCCCAGCGAGCCCCTTCAACCATCAATTGGTTCATCTCTTTTTGACTTATTTTCATCTTTCCCTCAGAGCCAAGGCCTGACGGCACATTGAGAAATAATGTATTAATTAGCTCACGAATTCTGGGGCGCACTTCGGCTTCGCTGAGACTGGTACGCAATAATCTTACACCACAATTGATATCGTAACCTACTCCACCCGGGGAAACTACGCCATCCTTAATGTCCATTGCTGCCACTCCACCTATAGGAAAACCGTAGCCCCAGTGGATATCAGGCATAGCAAGAGAGTAACCTACTATGCCGGGAAGGAATGCAACATTGGCAACTTGTTCCGGTGTTTGCTCCTCACGTATAGATTCCAGCATTTCTTGGCTAGCATAGATTAGACCAGGAACTCTCATGCCAGTTTTGTAATTCTCGGGAATTTTCCACCGATAATCGTCTACCCTAATAAGTTGTCCTTGCCATCGTGCCATGCCTTTAACTCCTAAATGTCGAGGATAATCTGTGCCTTGTAACCATCCCCGTTTTGCTCTAGCTTCAACATATGATATGTGGCTGCTTTTACCCCTAGCTTTATCTTATGTTTCATGGAGTCGATACCTTCTCCATAACAAGTAGCATCAAGCTCATTGCGAGTCAAACTTCTGATATCGAATCGATTGAACAAAATACGTTCAACATCAAAGAGATAAATGAGTTCGTTAAGCCACTCAACAAGCAAACTGTCCATATCCTCGCTGCTTACTTCCAAATCAAGTTGTAATTTCTCTTCAATGCTTTCAGGCTCAGTGATTAGACTAAACAAAGCCAGAGCAGCATTGGAAAAGAGTTCCTTAGCATCTTTCCCATATGCAACGATGCCAACATCAGCAACATGGTCAATGATTTCAAAGGCCCTTTTCATTTCTACAGTATAGATTATGCAATAAAGAACAGCAACATCTCCATTTTTACACTTGTTTTTTGCACTTCAATCAAGCTGTTGTTACAATCACTCCTGAGGATGGTAAAGAGGCATCCTACACAGGCATTACTCAGTTTGGCAAATTGTCAATTACCCTGTATTATTAAGATGGCAAGGGGCAAATATTTCTATCGAAGTTGACTTTTCCGTGTGGAAAGTTATATGGTTTGGACTCATATGGTTCCAGCGATTCAAGTAGCAAATACTAAGAGCAAATTGAATCTATACCTAGCAGACCATGACAAGAGATTTATTCGTGAGAGGTAGATAGTAATGCCTCCCCAGCATTATATGGAATGTGCTCTATCTCTGGCTAGATTAGCTATGGGATATACCCGCCCTAACCCGGCAGTGGGGGCAGTAGTTGTTAAAGATGGACTAATTGTCGGCATGGGGTATACTCAACCAGCCGGCTCAGATCATGCTGAAATCATGGCACTTCGTCAGGCCGGTGATAAGGCACGGGATGCTACCATGTATGTTACTCTGGAGCCTTGCGCGCATTATGGGCGTACTCCACCTTGCACTCAAGCTATAAGCGATGCTGGCATTTCAGAAGTCTATATAGCCTTGCGTGATCCTAACCCAATGGTTTCAGGGCGAGGAATAAGGAGGCTAAATGAACGAGGCATCAAGACCTATGTGGGCATGTGTCAGCAAAAAGCTTACGAGATTAATGAAGCTTATATCAAATATATTACCACGGGTTTACCATTTGTCGTAGCCAAATTTGCCATGAGCCTTGACGGCAAGATTGCTACTAAAACCGGTGATTCTAAATGGATAACCAAAGACGAGGCGAGGAAGTATGCACATGCTTTGCGTCATACTGTTGACGCCATAATGGTAGGCGTGAATACTATTGTCGCTGATAATCCTCATCTTACTGCTAAAGGCTGTGGTGGCAAAAGTGGCACGGGGAAAATGCAGCCCCGACGACTTGTTGTTGACAGTAAAGGGAGAGTACCACTGAATGCGCATATTTTTGAGCCACCAGGTGATGTTTTGCTTGCTGTAGCGGCACCACTCGATCCCAAAAAGAAGGAAAAATTTATACGGTTGGGTGCCGAAGTGCTGGAATTACCAGCCAGGGAGAACTCGATAGATATTGTGGAGTTATTGAAGGTGTTGGGGAAGCGGGAGATTGTCACTGTCTTGGTAGAGGGAGGCGGCAAACTTTTGGGTTCACTTTTTGATCACCACTTAGTGGATAAGGTGTTAGCTTTCATTTCACCAGTTATTATTGGCGGCTATGAAGCTGTAAGTATAGGGGGGAATGGCATTGACAATATGGCTAAGGCGCTGCGCCTCAGTCGAATTGACATCAAGAATCTTGGCGATGATATATTAGTTAGTGGATACGTGGAGAGATAATTGCCATAAGAAGCAGAAGTTTTTAGAGGCATAGCATGTTCACTGGCATAATAGAGGAGATTGGTGTAGTTAAGGAAGTAAGCCATGACCGATTAGCCATCAAAGCCCATAAGGTACTTGAGGAGACAAAAGTGGGTGATAGTATGGCGATTAATGGCGTTTGCTTAACTGTTGTCTCCTTGGAAAATCACGGCTTTAGTGTTAATGTTATGCCTGAGACGTTGCGCCGCACTAATCTTCGTGGGCTTCATTATAACGACCAAGTAAATTTAGAAAGAGCATTAGCAGTGGGGGGGCGCCTTGGTGGTCATTTGGTATTGGGGCATGTTGATGATACAGGAGAAGTAATGGATGTAACTAGCGAAGAAACCGCTCGTCTTATGAGGATTTCAGCACCAGCTAAACTAATGCCTTACATAGTAGATAAAGGCTTTATCGCTGTTGATGGTGTTAGTCTCACCATTGCAGGCTTTGATGATCTTTCTTTTGTTGTGTCTCTAGTAGCTTACACTATGGAGCACACTACGTTAGGGAAAAAAAGACCTGGAGACATAGTCAATCTAGAGACAGATGTCGTAGCTAAATATGTTGAGAGTCTTAAGGAGCGAAAAAAACAGGATTTGAGCCTTGAATTTCTTGCTGAATACGGATTTATCGGAGGAACTCACAATGCCGTCGATGCTGGCTAGCATTCCAGAGGCGATTGAAGATATAAGGGCAGGCAAATTTATTATTCTTGTTGATGACGAGTCACGAGAAAATGAAGGAGACCTGGCTATTGCTGCCGAGAAGATTACTCCTGAGGCAATAAATTTCATGGCTAAGCATGGTCGGGGACTGATTTGCCTTCCTATTATTGGCCAAAGACTTGACGAATTGGGAATACCGCTGATGGTTACCAACAACACCTCACGCTACTCCACTGCCTTCACAGTTTCTATTGAGGCAAAGAATAAAGTTACCACCGGCATCTCTGCCTATGATCGGGCCCAGACTATAAAAACGGTGCTCGATTCTAACACCAAGGCGGAGGATTTGGTTAAGCCAGGGCATATATTCCCCATTCGAGCTAAGGAAGGTGGGGTATTAGTACGAGCAGGACATACCGAAGCTATCGTTGATCTAGCTAGACTAGCTGGACTTTATCCGGCTGGCGTCATATGCGAGATTATGGATGAAGATGGCACAATGGCTCGTCTACCTCAGCTTGAGGCTATGGCTTCTAAGTTCGACTTAAAGATTGTAACTATCACTGATTTGATTGCCTACCGTATTCGTCATGAGAAACTGGTGCAAAGAGTAACTGAAGCTAATTTGCCCACTAAGTATGGTGAATTTACAGCTATGGCTTATAAAAGTGTTGTTGATGCCGCTGAGCATGTTGCTCTAGTTAAAGGCGATATATCCCGATGGAATCGGGATGAGCCAGTGCTGGTACGTGTTCACAGTGAATGCCTGACTGGGGATGTTTTTGGTAGTTTGAGATGTGATTGCGGGATCCAAGTCGAGATGGCGTTACAAATTATAGCCAAAGAAGATCGAGGGGTTTTTCTTTACATGAGGCAGGAAGGAAGAGGAATCGGGTTCCACAACAAACTTTGCGCCTATTCTCTTCAGGACCAAGGGATGGATACTGTGGAGGCTAATATAGCTTTAGGTTTTGCCCCCGATTTGAGAGATTATGGGGTGGGTGCCCAGATTCTGGCCGACTTAGGTTTACATAATATTCGTTTGCTTACCAATAACCCCAAGAAAGTGATTGGGCTGGAAAGCTACGGAATTAAAATAGTCGAGACTGTTCCTTTAATAGCTCCATCTAACCCTTATAACATTCGCTATTTAGAAACCAAGCAAAATAAGTTAGGACATATTCTAGGTATACAGGAGGATAAGTAATGACTAAGCATTATGAAGGTATCCTGATAGGCAAAGGGCTTAAGTTTGCCATAGTTGTTTCGCGCTTTAATGAGTTAATAACTACGAAACTGCTTGAAGGAGCAAAAGATGCTTTATTGCGCCACGGTGTCGCTGAGAGTGATGTTGATATTGTCTGGACTCCAGGATGCCTGGAGATACCGCTTATAAGCAAAAAGTTGGCATTGAGTAATAAGTACGATGGTATCGTATGTCTTGGCGCAGTAATCCGTGGCGGTACTCCTCATTCTGAGTACGTTGCTTCCGAGGTCAACAGAGGAATTGGCAAAGTAAGTCTGGATACTGGCTTACCACTAATACAAGGCATAATTACGGCTGATACTTTGGAGCAGGCCATCCAGAGAGCGGGGGCTAAGGAGGGGAATAAAGGCTTTGCTGCTGCAGTAAGTGCCATTGAAATGGCAAACCTCCTTAAAGCTATTCAATGACTTTATAAACCTTATCCCCTCGCCTCACTCTATCGGGAACTTTTATACCTATAAGGTCGCCAGATTTGCCCTCGGTGATATTAACGCGTTCAATCTGCATGGATTCTACAGTAAAATCCATATCAGTAGTGCTGCCCTTGATATGAACTTTATCGCCTATTTTCAATGTGCCACTTAACGTTATTCCAGCTACCACAGGCTTAGCGAAAAAATCTGTTACCTTACCAATTTCTACTTCTTCCATCTCCAGATACCTCCTTTCAGTTAGATATCATAAATATTTCTTTCTTAAAAATCAATATGGCGTGTCAAATCATTTAAGTATCTAACTCAATAGGGGGTTGTTGAATCATATAATTTCTAACTATATGAGGTGCCAGCTTCTTGTAGATGTCAGCCTGCGGGGTTTTCTTCTTTTCCTCATAAACCCCATACAGCTTTTCCAACTGGGCATCTATTTGTCTCTTTAAGTGGGCGGGATTAAGACTGAGATATACTCCCTGCAGTTCTTCTTTGGTCTCCTCTGAGATCTGCCCTGATTCCATGAGCCTCTGATATGGTGTCATAGGGACATCGTATTTCCTCTTTACTCTGCCACCTATTCTCTCTTTAATCTACCTTTGAGGTATCCCACTGGCTAAGCCTTATGGGAATCTTCTGCTTTAAGAGATAACCTGGCCTGGATCCCCTTTTAGACCTTAAGAGATGTAAATATTCCCTTTGGTGCCTGAGCTTCCTATCAAC
>JAGHCA010000069.1 GCA_021160725.1 Dehalococcoidia bacterium
GTTTTTACATTTAGCAAGGATGAACTTGAAAGGTTTAACAATTTAGTGATGGAGACCATTCATGAAAAGTAAAGAATTCCTTGAATCTCTAACAAACAAGGTTATTCAAAGCGATTGTTTAGAAGTTATGAGAAAAATCCCAGACAATAGCGTTGATGTTACCTTTGCTGACCCTCCGTTTAACCTAAAAAAGAAATACAACACCTACTACGATAAACATGAAGGTCAAAAATATCTTTCTTGGTGCCAGGATTGGCTTAATGAAATGGTGCGCATTACAAAGCCAACAGGATCAATTTTTGTTCATAATATTCCCAAATGGCTAATCTACTTTGGCTTTTATCTAAATGAAATCGCTATCTTTCGACATTGGATAGCTTGGGATGCGATGGGCCCCCCTCTTGGCAAAACGCTTTTACCAAACCACTATGGGATTTTATACTATGTGAAGTCTAAGGAATTCAAATTTTATGACATTAGGATATTGCATAAGCGATGCAGGAATTGTAATTATGTTTTGCAGGACTATGGTGGAAAAAAAAACCAAATGCACCAATTTGGACCACTTGCATCTGATGTCTGGACAGATATTCACAGGATAAGACACAAGAAAAGACGGGATGAGCACCCATGCCAGCTACCAGTACATCTCCTCGAGAGGTTGATACTTATGAGCAGTGATGGGGGGGATATTGTACCCGACCCATTTATTGGAACTGGAACAACGGCAATTGCCGCCAAAAAATTAGGGAGGAAATTTGTAGGCATTGACATCGACCCTAAATACGTGGAAATAGCGAATAGGAAGCTAGAGGTTGAAGAATCTACGGCGATAAATGGATGCTATGTCAGTATTTTTCTCGATAACGTGGTAACAGTAAGAGGTAAAGATTGGAATAAGATCAAAGAGGCATTTCTTATCCCACAAGATCCATTAGAGCTGGAAAAAAGGAAAATCCGATTGCTCCATAAGAAGAGAAAAATGATAAAACACGAGACAGCAAAGAGAATGCAAGGTAGCTTACTCCCGTCATGGGAACAGTGTGAGGAAATTCCAGCTACTCATAACACAGCATTAAAAAGTACCATTGATTAGGGAAACGTTCCCTAAATACTGTAGATTACTACTCAGCTTTAACTCATTTGTCTATTATGATGAATAATATCGACTCAATATGATAGCCACAGACGGTATGGTGAAGTTGGTGAGTGGGGCAATAGTGCGCTATTCTGTGGTGCTGGCTAGCCTATAACCGTTACAATACGTGAGATAAATGAAAGCAGTAGAAGTTAGAGAACTGGTCAAGGACTACGGGAACTTCAGGGCAATAAAGGGAATCTCTTTCGAAGTAAACGAAGGGGAGGTATTTGGCCTGATAGGTCCTAATGGTGCGGGAAAGACAACTGCCTTGAGAGTCATTGCAACGCTGCTTCAAATCACCTCTGGCTCGGTAGCGGTCTTTGGTTATGAACTTCCTAAAGAAGCGGGAGAGGTGAGAAAGATAATAAGCTATTTGCCCGAAGAAGCTGGAGCCTATAAGAATCTCACGGGTAAAGAGTACCTGAATTTTATCGCCAAATTCTTTGACGATGGAGAGAAATTCCAGGATATGGTTCGTAGAGGACTGGAAATAGCCAATTTAGGAGAGAGGATAAACGATAAGGTTGATACGTACAGTAAGGGAATGACACGGCGTTTGCTTGTGGGCAGAGCTCTGATGATAAACCCGAGATTGGCAATACTAGATGAGCCTACCTCCGGACTGGACGTGGTAAATGCTCAAGAGGTGAGGAGGATAATAAATAGCTCGGTCGAAGCAGGAGTGGCGGTTTTATTGTCTTCACATAATATGCTTGAGGTGGAGCTCTTATGTCACCGCATCGCTTTGATAAACGATGGAGTAATAGTCGCCAGCGGGACTGTTGAGGAACTCAAAAAGGAATATGACGCTGGAAATATAGAAGAGGCTTTCGTTAAGGCAATAAAGTGATTGGCAACATAGTAAAGAAAGAGTTTAAGGAACTGTTTACCTTCGCGACCCTGATCCCACTGGTGGTTATTGCCATAGTGTTTGGGCTTGTAGGGCAATCGATTGGCAACATCGGAGAAACAATGGAGGAGAAGCCGGTCATAGGGATCGTGGATAGGGACGATGGCGATTTTTCTGATATAGCCATGCCCATTCTTACCGAGCGAGCGGAGGTTATTTATAGTGGCAGTAGTACTGAAGAAGGATTGGAAGAAGTGAGGAAAGAAAATGGAGTGGCGCTTCTGGTAATACCTGAAAACTTTAGCCAAAACATTTATGCTAATCATCCCGGGGAAATAGAAATCTACTGGATAATGAAAGGGGCGGGGGTGATGGATTCCATATCCTCGGGCGTGGTTGAAGGGCTTATACGGGCAGTGAACCAGGGGATATCTAGTAAACTGATACAACAATATAGCTCATCAGACCCGGCCCTCGTCTTGAACCCGACGACAAGAGTTGAAACCACATTTTTCAAGGGAAAGGAGATAGAAGGGCTATCATCAAGCCAACTCGGCAATATGCTAAGTTCACAATCAATAGCTATTCCAATTGTGGTAATGATGCTCATAATCATGGCCGGTGCCTCCGTAATATCTTCGATGGGCATGGAGAAAGAAAACAAGACACTGGAGACGTTGTTAACCCTGCCCGTAAGGAGAAGTCATATAGTAATTGGCAAAATAGTAGGGAGCGCCCTGGTCGGGATGATAATGGCAGCCATCTATATGATTGGATTTTCACGCTACATGACTTCGTTCCAGATTTCAAATATAAATCTGGCAGATTTCGGGCTGTCCCTGGGCATGCAAGATTATTTATTGATAGGAGTCTCATTATTCACAGCTCTTTTAGCCGGGCTCGCATTGTGTATAGTTCTGGGAACATTTGCTAAGAATTACAGAAGTGCTCAGACACTGGTCTTCCCGATAACTGCCCTGGCTATGATCTCCATGTTTATAACCATGTTTAAAGATTTCGATACCATTCCCGCCGCCTTAAGAGCCTTTGTGTTTGCCATACCTTTTTACCACCCTATGATAGCTATGAGGGCTCTTATGATGGATAATTATCCGCTGGTAATCGACGGCATTGCTTATACGGCAGTTTTTACGGTAATAATGATAGTGGTGGCGGTGCGCATTTTTAATTCGGATAGGTTGCTGACCGGAAGCGTTCAAAAAAGGGCAGGTCTGGGGAAACTGGCGTGGGGATTGCGGCGGCGATGAATTAGCCAGCCTAAAAACAACTTTCCTGTACTCCAAAGTTGCGTTGAAATCCGAGGGTGTTTTGGATAAATTTCTGATATTAAGGTAGAAGCGGGTCAACATGATAACCATAGACGGTGGGTTGAAGTCAGGGAGCGGAACCATAGTTCGCTATTCTGTAGCTCTGGCCAGCCTGTTGGGCAAGGAAATTAGGATAGAAAATATCAGGGCGGGTAGAGATAAGCCGGGCTTAAGAGCACAGCACTTCAAGGTGGTGCAGGCTTGCCGGGAGATGTGCCGTGGCGTGGTGAAAAATGCCTCGGTGGGCTCCAAGGAGATTACCTACACACCCGGAGGAAGGTTCAATGGGGGAGAGTATAGCTGGGATATAGGAACGGCGGGCTCAACCACCATGATGGCTCAGACGCTTCTGCCTCTGGCTTGCTTTGCCCGGAAGCCCTCCAAATTCAGGTTGGAAGGCGGGTTGTTTCAGGATTTTGCTCCTTCGGCTTATCATATGAAGTTTGTTTTGCTTTCGGTTCTGAAGCGAATGGGTGTCAGCGTAGAACTTGACATAATCCGCCCTGGCTATGTGCCAAGAGGAGGTGGAATTATAGAAGTCAGAGTTGAGCCGGCGGGGAAATTGGAGCCGTTAAATCTCACCGTGCAGGGGGAGATTCTCAATATCAAAGGAATAGCGCTTTCCTCGCATTTGAAAGCAAAGAAGGTAAGCCCAAGGATGGCAGGGGAATGCCAGAGGGTATTAAGCTCCTATGGGTATAAAGCAGAAATTGAGGAAATCGAGGACGAAAGCTCTCTTCAAGAAGGAGCAGCCCTGGCGATATATGCCGAGACGAGTTTGGGTAACCGGATGGGTTCTGACAGGGCAGGGAGGCCGGGGAGAAGCTCGGAATCCATAGGCAGATATGTGGCTGAAAGGTTTATAGAAGATGTTAAAACTGGCGCCGCGGTTGATAGATATATTGCAGACCAGCTCATAATCTACGCTGGCTTGGCCGAGGGGATTACCAGATATTCGGTTCCCCGCATTACTGAACATGTGGAGACAAACCTGTGGCTGATTGAGGAATTTCTGGGCGCCAGAACAAGGATTGATGGCAATGTTATAGAGATAGAGGGAATTGGTTTCGCCTGAAGGATGTTCAGGATGAATTTAGCAGGCAAGCTGGCTTTTGACGCAGTAGTAGTGATTTTAGGTAAGTAATGGAAGACTTGGTAAAGAGGGCAGCCAAGGATTTGGCGGAAAGCAAATACGCCATTGCCTTAACCGGGGCGGGCATGTCAACCGAATCAGGCATACCTGATTTCAGAGGCCCGAAGGGTATCTGGACTCTGAATAAGGGGGCCGAGGCTAAGGCTTATCAAAGATACGAGCTTTTCCTGAACAACCCCAGGGCGTACTGGGAAGAAATGCGGGGATTTCAGGGGACACATGGGGCGTTTTATGAGCAAATCAGGCAAGCTGAGCCAAATCCCGGTCACTATGCGCTAGCTGAGCTTGAGGCTCTGGGGATACTGAAGTGCGTCATCACGCAAAACATTGATGGTTTACATAAAAAAGCGGGGAGCAAAAGGGTTTTGGAATATCACGGCAGTGTCCATGTGCTGAGATGTATTTCGTGCGGCTCCAGGTTTGTCAGAGAAGGAGTGTCCCTGGATGAGCTGCTGCCTCGCTGCCAGTGTGGGGCTGCCCTGAAGTATGATGTGGTTCATTTCAAGGAGCCAATACCCTCAGATGTCATGGAGGAAGCGGAAAAAGAAGCTTCGAGATGCGACCTGATGCTTATCTGCGGAACTTCAGCGGTGGTTTACCCTTTTGCTAATCTGCCCAGGATGGCGAGATTTCCTTCGGGTAGGTTAGTCACAGGCATGGATGTAGTCGGGCGTAAAGCCGATGTGAAGAGAATAGAGGTGAATGCAGACCCCACGCCGCTCACCCACGAAGGCATCTCAGACTATTTGATTCAGGGAAGGACAGGCGAGGTATTGCCCAGAATAGTTGAAGAGGTAAAGAAGCTCACTTAACCCTTGCTGCTAAGCACGATTCTTTCCTTGGTGACCAGGCGGGAGAGATACATTGTCACCAGGGCTAAGATAGCGGCAACTGCCAAGGAGATAAAGACAATGTTCCATGACGCAGAGCCAAGCTTTACAAAGGGAGAAATCCCAAAGCCAACACCATATATTAGGCCCATGAAGGCAATGTTAATCCAGCGGATATTGGCGATTATGAGTTGTAGTGCTACCAGTAAGGTAACAAGGAAAAAGATTATTAGAGGCGCAGCCACCAGGGTGGCAACCAGTGGTGCTGCACCAGGCGTAACAGATTGCCCTATTTGGGGAGCTATAAAGAATTGATTTATGCCAGCCATTGCAGCGAAGGCGAATAGCAGCCCTAATATGGCACCGGGCAGAAATACTGTCAAACTTTTCCCTAGCCAAATTTGCCTCAGACTCAATGGTGTACATAGCAAGGATTCCAGAGAGTGCTTTATTTTCTCCATAGTAAGGGTATAGGCGCTGACATAGAGGCAAAATAGCATCATCACTAGCAAGGAGAGCGTGAATACAATGGTGCCCATGATGGGTTGAATAACAGGGATAACCTCGGCTGGCGTTAATCCCTGCTCTATCGTAGAATTGATTTGCCCTCTAACTATACCGCCCAGCATTATCATAAGGAACAAAACTAGGGCTATGCTGAAGTAAAAAGCCCTGGTGCGCAGAGTTTCCCTCAAATCCTTTTTCACAATCACCATTATCTGTTTCATCATTTCCTTCCCTGTGTCACCTTGGCGTAAATTTCCTCCAGGGATATTTCACCCTTTCTTACCTCCTCTACGCCTATGCTTTTCTGGGAGAGTATGGCTACGATTTCAGAGACATCGCTCCGACCTTCAAGCTGGAGCCGCAGTTTTTGAGCTTCCCTGTTGCAGCTTGCCACATAAGGCAATTTTTCAAGCTCAGCCACAACCCCGTCAAGTAACTTGGCTTGTTGCCTGGTTCTTACCCCGGTTTCTATGGTTATTTGTCTTTTACCCATATCGCTTCTCAATTTCTCCAGCTCACCATAGAGCTTTATTTCTCCTCGATCTATAATAGCAATGCGGTTGCAAGTTCGCTGCACTTCATCCAGGTTGTGAGAACTCAGGAAAATGGTCTTACCCTTCTGGGCTGAGTTAAGAATGGTTTGTCTTACCTCTATCTGACCTGTAGGGTCGATACCAACGGTGGGCTCATCCAAAATGAGGAGGTCGGGTTCATGAAGCATAGACCGCGCCAGGGCTAGCTTTTGTCTCATTCCCTTAGAATAAGAAGATACTTTATCATCTGCTCTATCGCTTAACCCCACTAGCTCTAGCATTTCGTCTATTCTTTTGCTTTTCATAGCTGACGGCATGCCATAAATCTGGCAATAGTAATCCAGATTCTCATAGGCGGTCATATTGTCATAAAGTCCATCAGCCTCAAGAACGAAGCCAACTTTTTCTCTGGCATCATCACGTTCGACACTTTTACCTAGAACTGATGCTTTGCCTGAGTTGGGTGGAAAGAGCCCCAGGATGATCCTGATGGTGGTGGTCTTGCCTGCTCCGTTGGGGCCGAGATAGCCAAATATATCTCCCTGCTCCACCACAAAGCTAATGTTGTTGAGAATGGGGGGGCCGGCTATTATTTTGGTGACATTATCCAGCGTTATTACAGGTTGAGCCACCTTGTTGCTCCTTCCCTGGCGCTCTTTATATCACTCTCCTCAACCTGGGGGTGGGGGTAATGCCGGGCATTCTGCCTCTTTTGGCGATGGGTTTGCCTTCTACTTCATGGAGATCAGCGGTGAAGTCAATGGGTTTGGCATTGCTGATGTAGCTGCCAACAGCGAAGATATCCACTGGCGCCCCTTCGTCAATGAAGTATCTAATTCGTTCTGGGCCAAGTCCACCGCTGACAACTATTTTCACGTCCTTAAATCCCTCGAGGTCCAGCCAGGCTCTGACTTCCTTGACAAGGTCAGCAGTAACTCGGCCTCTTTCTGAAGGTGTGTCCAGTCTTACGCCCTGTAATTTCCCTTGCATTGCCTTAGCCACAGCGACGCTTTCTCTGACCTCGTCCTCGAAAGTATCCACCAGAGCTATGCGTGGCACTTCGGCGGGCATATGCTTATCAAAAGCAAGGGCGGCTTTAGCAGTTGTTCCCATGATAATTATAAGTGCATGAGGTATAGTACCTGTCGGTTTTATGCCAGCAAGTTTTGCCCCAGCAGTACTGGCGCAACCGGCACAGCCTCCGACTATAGCGGAGTATTCCATAATGCCTACTACTGAGGGATGGACATGACGGGCTCCAAAGCTGATGACAGGGATGTCCTGGGCAGCATCAACGCATTCTCGGGCAGCGGTAGCCCAGCCGCTGCAATGGGAGAGTATGCCCAGATAAGCTGTTTCATAAGTTCCGTAGCTTTGATAAGGGGCTTTTATGCGCAAGACCACTTCTTTTCTATCGAAAGGCTCGCCCTGGGATAATGCCCATACTTCACAGTTATCCTCAGGAAGAACTTCGGCGAGCAAAGACTTAACTTCCTCTATGCCACACAAGATACCAGCTCGGCGAGGAAATACCTCCATAGTTGCTATGGGATTAACTCCCTCTTTTTTAAGAATTTCCACGGTGCGGGGAAAGTAGATGTCGGCAGTTTCCCCATTCAGCCATGAGTCGGGAATTTCAAAGTGAGGTGTGGATACGTTGATGGAGGGCTTGATAAGCTTGGCTCCAAGCACCTTCTCCATATAATCCAGGGCGGAGGAGTGAGTTTTTTTGTCGAAGGAAGCAACACAGTCAACAGGGACTTCAACTTGATAGCCTCTGTTTCTGGCATCAATTACCGCGTTTAGAACACAGATATGGGTAGTTACGCCGCAGACGACTATAGTTTCAGGCCTGATTGCCTCCAGTTTCTTGTCCAAAGAAGTGTTGTAGAAACTGCTGAAAGTTCTTTTGGGTATTATTTCACCGGGATATTGCGAAAGCTCAGGTATGAGTTCAGCTTCCTCGGTACCTTCAAGGCAATGTGGTGGGAACATTTTGAATTCCGGGTCGTTGGATGTGTGGTGGTCACACAGGTAGAAGATTTTGGAGCCCTGTTCTAACTCTCGCTCCAGTAATTTCTGGATATTGGGTATGATACGACGGGCTTCTATGCCGCAATAAAGTGGATAGCCTTCCTCGACGAAGCCACGTAGCATATCTACTACAATTACTGCTCTAGCCATGAACATTTCCCACCCCTTACATAGAAACTCTAAATCCTTATATCTAAATTCTAAACAAATTCTAAGTTCCGATTCTTCAGTTTTAGGATTTAGAGCTTGGTGCTTGGTATTTCTCGGTTCAGTGTCTGAAGTGGCGAACCCCGGTAAATACCATAGCCACATTGTACTTGTCTGCCAACTCAATTACCTCTTTATCTCTTACGGAACCACCGGGCTGGATGATGGCGGTAACTCCGCCCTTGATTGCTAATTCCGGACCATCGGTGAAGGGGAAGAAGGCATCTGAGGCAAGGACGCTGTCTTTAGCCTGGTCACCAGCTCTTTTCAAAGCTAGCTCAACGCTTACCACTCGGCTGGGTTGTCCAGCTCCCATGCCTAACAACGTACTGTCCTTGGCGATAACTATGGCGTTGGATTTTATGCCTTTAACAGCCTTCCAGGCAAAGAGCAGGTCTGATAACTCAGACTCGCTTGGTTGGCGCTTGGTTACGATGCGAGGTTTGAGTTCGGATTCGGTTAACATGTCTGGCGATTGTGCCAGGAAGCCACCTCTGATGTAACGGAAATCGAAGCACGATTCAGAGGGTGAGGGCTGATGATAGGGAGCAACTTTAACCAGGCGCAGGCTTTGTTTCTGCCTTAGTAATTCCAAGGCCTCCTTCTGATATTCTGGAGCAACAATGGCATCGTAGTGGCTCTTATCTATCTCTTGGGCAGTAGCTAAATCAAGGATCCGGTTGCTGGCAACTATGCCGCCAAAGGCAGCTACAGGGTCGCCCGTCAAAGCCCTTCGATAAGCCTCGGCTAAATCGTTATGGGAGGCAAGCCCGCAGGAATTAGTGTGCTTCATTATGGCAATGGAGGGAGCAGTAAAATCGCGCAACACGTTTAAAGCAGCATCTAAATCGAGGAGGTTATTGAAGGAAATTTCAGGTCCGCCAAGCTGTTCTAATGATGCCAAGCCATCTTGCCTGCGCCTCACATTTTGCTCAACGTAAAAGGCCGCTTGCTGATGGGGATTCTCGCCATAGCGAAGGCTACGAGCTTTTTTTAGGGCTATGGTCATCTCTTCGGGGAAGGTTTCTTCGTTAAGGTATTGAGCGATGGCTGTGTCATAGAGCGCTACATGTTGGAAAGCTTTTTGGGCTAATCTTTTCCTGTATTCTGAATCTATACTGCCCTGGCGCAGCTTTTGCAAGATTGTATCGTAATCCCCGGGGTCAACTACTACCAGGACAGAGGGGAAATTTTTGGCTGCGGAGCGAAGCATACTTGGTCCACCGATATCGATGTTCTCTAGTGCCTCATCTAAGGAAACCCCGGGTTTGTTCACCGTTTCTACAAAGGGATAGAGGTTAACCACCACCATGTCAATGGGTTCAATGCGGTTATGGGTTAGCTCGGATAGATGCTGGGGAAGGTCACGTCGGGCAAGAATGCCTCCGTGCACTGCGGGATGCAAAGTCTTTACCCGCCCATCGAGGATCTCAGGAAAGCCGGTCAGCTGCGAAACGCTATGTACTTTAACGCCAGCAACCTCTAAAGACTTCTTGGTGCCTCCTGTACTGAATAAGTCAATATCCAGTTCTTGTAGACCTCGGGCAAAATCAACTACGCCTGATTTATTCGAAACACTAATTATGGCTCGCACGGGACCTCCTTTAAATCAACTAAGATAAAATTGGTTTTATATTAAACAGGGTTTTCACGAAAATCGCAAGATATTCGTGAGGTGGTTTAATTTATTATTACTCTTTCTTCGCTTTCTCGCTTGATTATCTTGCCGACGGTTTTCGCTTGAGGCAAGATACTTGCAATCGTGGCTACCTGCTGGGGAGAACAGACAAGGGTCATGCCTATCCCCATGTTGAACACATGGTACATCTCCGTCTCATCTATATTTCCCGTCTTCTGAATGAGCTTAAAAATTGGTAGAACATCCCAAGAATGTTTTTTAAGGTGGGCAGCTACTCCCTCAGGTAGGATGCGAGGTATATTACCTGCAAATCCGCCACCGGTAATATGAGCTATACCTTTAATAAATGGCAAGGCTGGCTTAAGTTGAGGGTAGTAGCAACGGTGGACCTGGAGTAATTCTTCACCGAGGCTCTTTCCTAGTTCAGGATAAAATTTGTTTAAGCACGAAGGGTTAGCATCTACACCAAAGACTCTTCGTACCAGTGAGTAACCATTGGTGTGTAAACCGGAGGAGGGCAGCCCGAGAATTACATCATCCGGGGCAATGGAACTGCCGTCGATGATGTTTTTCCTTTCCACCACTCCAACGATGAAACCTGCTAAGTCATAATTCCTCTCAGAATATATGCCGGGCATCTCGGCGGTTTCACCGCCTATTAATGAGCAGCCAGTTTCTTGGCAGGCTTGCACGAGGCCTGAAACGATAGCTTCTATTTGCTTGGGCACAAGCTTACCTGCAGCAATATAGTCGAGAAAGAAAAGAGGCTCGGCGCCGCAACAGAGAATATCGTTCACGCAGTGATTAACTATGTCCATGCCCACGGTATTGTTTTTATCCAGGAGCGATGCTATTTTAAGCTTGGTGCCTACTCCATCAACGCTGGAAACCAAAACTGGTTCATCGTATCCTTTGAGTTGAAACATACTGCCGAAAAATCCCGACCCTATGACTTCGGGGCGAAGAGTAGCTCGAACTTGCTGGGCAACGGTATTTTTTACTTTATTGGCGAGGGAAACATCTACACCAGCGAGAGCATAAGCTTCTCTAGAGGTGGATTTCACTAGGTTCCTCCTTAGGGAGTACTTCCAAAGCTAGTTTGTCCATCTCTATTTGAACTGGAGTGGGATATGCTCCAGTGAAACAAGCGAGGCAGAAAGTATCTCTGGGTAGCCCCACAGCTCGAATTAAGCCATCGAGGCTAAGGTATCCCAGCGAATCAGCACTGAGGTGTTCTTGGATTTCCGGGACAGTTTTTCTTGCAGCAATAAGCTCCCATCTGCTTGCCATATCTACCCCGAAGAAGCAAGGGTAACGGATAGGAGGAGCACAGATGCGGAGATGAACCTCTGCAGCACCTGCTTTTTTGAGCAAACTAACAACACGAGGGGTAGTGGTGCCGCGAACAATACTGTCGTCGACAACTACTAACCTCTTTCCGGCGATTATACGGGCAAGGGGGTTGAATTTTAATTGGACGCCGAGCTCACGTATCCTTTGGTCGGGCTCAATGAAGGTACGTCCCACATATCGGTTTTTTAATAGGCCCTCGCAGTACGGAATACCAGAGGCATTAGAATAACCAATGCCGGCGGCAGTGGCGGAATCAGGAACACCCATGACGAAATCAGCATCAACAGGGTATTCTTCAGCCAGTATTTTGCCCATAGCTTCTCTTGTCGGGTAAAGTAATTTGTCTTGGATGATACTGTCGGGGCGGGCGAAGTAGATGTACTCAAAGATGCATAGGGCTTTTTTATTGCTTTTCTTCTTAAAACTCTTCACTCCTCGTCTATCAATAGCTACAATTTCCCCGGGTTCGATTTCCCTTATGAATTGGGCACCTATATGGTCTAGGGCGCAACTTTCTGAAGCAATGCTCCATCCGCTGTCAATGGTTCCGAGACAAAGAGGTCGAACGCCAAAGGGGTCCCGAACTCCGATCAGTTTATTTTCAGTTAGAAGTACCAAAGAATAAGCTCCTTGGAGGCGATGCATGGCATGCCTTATTTTCTGCTCACAGCTCTTGCCGGGGGAGGCCAAAATCAGATTGGCAATGACTTCGGAATCACTGCTGGTGTGAAAATTATAACCGCGCTCTTGGAGTTCATCGCGGAGCAGTTTGGAGTTGATGATATTGCCGTTATGTGCCAGAGCAATGGTCAACCCCCCTGCTTTCGCTATAATGGGCTGAGCATTCCTGGGTCTACTTGAGCCTGTAGTGGAGTAGCGGTTATGCCCGATGCTAATATGCCCTTTGAGCAAAGCGAGATCGGTTTCCGTGAATGCCTGGGAAACCAATCCCATGCGGGTATATACTTTTATTCCGTCGCCGTCGGTGACGGCGATACCGGCACTTTCTTGACCACGATGCTGTAAAGCAAAGAGGCCAAAAAAGGTCGTTTGAGCCACATTTATGCCCGGGGCATAAACTCCAAAAACACCGCAACTTTCGCGCATAAAAAGTTGCCTTTACAGGTCAATTGTAAATCATCTTGAACTTTTGGTCAATTTCTATACAAGATTATTTTATCGTGGTATGATATACGACGCTATTATTAAGTTAGGGAGTTTGTAACATTGGACAAAGAAAAGAAAGAAGAAATTATCACTCAATTTAGGCTTAAGGAAAATGATAGTGGGTCTGTCGAGGTCCAAGTAGCTTTGCTTAACGAGAGGATAAATCGGTTAACTGAGCATCTTAAGTTGTATCCCCAAGATCGACATTCCCGACATGCACTCCACGGGGTGATAGGAAAGCAGAGGCGTTTTTTAGCTTACCTGCACAGAACGGCCCCCAAGCGATATTATGCTCTTATTACTAGATTGGGCTTGAGGAAATAATATGGCTAATGTATTTGAGTGTTCAATAGCAGGTAGAGCGCTTGGCATTCAGGTGGGGAAATTTGCTCAGCAAGCGAATGGTACTGTCGCTGTGCGTTATGGTGACACACTTGTCTTGGTTACTGCCTGTCTAAGCTCTGAAGTCCGAGAGGGAGTCAATTTCGTGCCGCTAACGGTGGATTATGAAGAGAGGCTCTATGCTGCAGGTAAAATACCGGGCAGCTTTATCAGGCGGGAAGGACGCCCTACTGAGGAAGCGATTATAACTAGTCGCCTCATCGACCGCTCCCTGCGCCCCCTTTTCCCCAAGAAATTTAATTATGATGTTCAGGTTGTGGCGACGGTCCTATCTGTTGACCAAGAAAATGATCCTGATATTTGTGCCCTTATTGGTGCTTCAGCAGCATTGACATTATCGGATATCCCATTCTTTGGCCCTATATCGGCAGTGCATGTTGGTTATATAGATGACAATTTTGTTGTGAATCCTACCCTGCCTCAAATGGAAAATAGCTTGCTGGATCTGATTGTTGTTAGCGGTAAAGAAAATGTTGTAATGGTGGAAGCAAGTGCACGGGAAGTAGTCGAAGAGATATTGCTAGAGGCAATTAAGTTGGGGCACGAAGCAAATCAAGAAGTTATTAAGATTCAAGAAGAAGCACAGAGAATTTGCGGTAAGGCTAAGGTAGAAATTAAATCTAAAGAAATTGTTCCTGAGCTTTCATCTCAAATCTCTTCTATACTTAGTGGGGAATTGCAACAGGTTCTAGAGAAGCCAGGGAAATTGCAAAGAGAGAATGCTTTGACGTCTCTCAAAGAAGAAGTGGTGAACAAATTGGTTGATTCCTTTGCAGAAGAAGAAATCAATTTCGCTTTTGAAAGCGAGCTTAGAGCTAAAGTGAGAGAGAAAATATTGCAGACAAGGCGACACTTGGATGGGCGCCAAGCTAAAGAAATTCGGCCCATTAGCTGTGAAGTTGGCATTCTGCCACGCACCCATGGCTCGGGATTATTTGCCCGAGGAGAAACTCAGGTGTTGACTATTGCTACTTTGGGGTCTACAAGTCGGGAGCAATTATTGGATGGCTTGGGGCTGGAGGAAAGTAAACGCTTCATGCATCATTATAATTTTCCTCCCTTTTCTACTGGTGAAGTGAAACGAATAGGAGCAACAGGAAGGCGAGAGATTGGGCATGGCGCTTTGGTGGAACGAGCTATTGCCCCGGTATTACCGACGGAGGAAGAATTTCCTTACACTATACGCCTGGTTTCTGAAGTGCTTAGTTCTAACGGAAGCACATCTATGGCTAGCGCTTGTGCCTCGACCCTCTCTCTGATGGATGCAGGTATACCTATCAAGGCGCCTGTGGCCGGGATAGCTATGGGTTTGGTAATGGGAGAAGATGGACATTTTGTTGTCCTGACTGATATTGTGGGTATGGAAGATGCCTATGGTGACATGGATTTCAAAGTTGCAGGTACAGATCGAGGGCTTACAGCCCTGCAGCTTGATATCAAGCTGCAATCAATAGATTATAGCGTGCTGGCTAAAGCTTTAAGCCAAGCTCGTGAGGCGAGGTTGGAAATACTGGAGAAAATGAGTTTGACTATTAGTAGCAGTCGTTCTGAACTCAGCCCCTATGCTCCTAGGATGTATGAAATAAGAATTGATCCGAGCAAAATTGGGAGCGTTATTGGTCCCGGGGGTAAGGTGATAAGGTCTATTACAGAGGAAACCAAAACAACTATAGACATAAGAAATGATGGCACAGTTATTGTTGGCTCTTCCAGCGAAGAAGCAGCCCAGAAAGCAATTAAAATGATAGAGGATCTAACTCGGGAGGTAGAGCAGGGGGAGATTTACACTGGCAAAGTAACCAGGCTGTTTAATTTTGGTGCTATGGTAGAAATTTTACCGGGGAAGGAGGGGCTGGTTCATATTAGTGAGCTAGCAAATTACCATGTACCGGTAGTTGAAGATGTGGTTAAGGTGGGTGATGAGATAATGGTAAAAGTTATCGGGATTGATAACTCGGGGAGAATAAATCTATCGCGCAAAGCAGTATTTGAACGGTTTTCCAATGTCCCTAGTGTCAAGGTCCGAAATTCCTCGGCTTCCAACAAGGACCGCCAGAAAAAATTCGCTCATTCCCCTGATAGGGGTGAACGGCGCGGTAATCGTAAGCAATAGATTGCTTTACTACTGGAGGATGTCATATAGACCCCATAAGAGTGGTTGTTAATGGTGCTTTAGGCAGGATGGGGAGGGAGATAACTAAAGCCGTGGTCTGTGAGCCCGGCTTGAAGTTAGTGGGTGCTGTGGAAAAGGAAGTAACTCAGCGATACCTTCCTTTAGCTGAGGCTGTGGAACTGATACCTTTTTCTTCTGATTTAAGCTCGCTTTTAAGAAGCTGTAATGCTGATGTGGTGGTGGATTTTACCAATGCCGAGGCTTCCATAGCAGCCGCTCGCATCGCTGTTAAACAGAAGGCCAATATGGTTATTGGCACTACAGGCCTTTCTGAAGAGAATCTGGCAGAAATTGAGCAATTGTGCATAGCCAACGAGGTAGGGGTGGTAGTAGCACCTAATTTTTCTTTGGGGGCAGCAGTTCTAATTCATTTGTCGAAATTTGCTGCTAAATTCTTTAACTATGCCGAGATTATCGAGATGCATCATGACAAAAAGGAGTATGCTCCTTCAGGGACTGCTCTAGCTACAGCAAGAGCTATGTTACAAGCTCGTGGTAAACCATTTATTTTCCCTGAAGTTGAACGCAAAATACTCAACAATACCCGAGGAGGACAGATAAATGGCATAGCTATCCACAGCTTGAGGTTACCAGGATTTATGGCTGGGGAGGAAGTTATATTTAGCGGAGAGTGTGAAACTCTAAACTTACGTTATACTACTATCGGTCGAGAGTGTTACTTGCCTGGCATTATCTTGGCAATTAATGAGGTGATAAAACGCAAGGGGCTAACTTACGGATTGGATGCCTTGTTGGAGATGTAGGAAGGGCATGAAGGAATTCAATATAGCTATTATTGGTGCGACCGGAATTGTGGGGCAAGAATTTATCAAGATACTTGAGCAGCGCACTCTCCCTATAGCGTCTGTTCAATTACTAACCTCTGATCACTCTTCTGGGGCGAAACTATTCTTCAACCATCAAAAACTTGAAGTTGCAGAAGTGAAACCAGAGGTATTTCGTAATGTTGACATTGCTTTTTTCTTTGCTGGTGCTGAGATTAGTCGAAGATTAGCGCCAGTAGCTGTTGAAGCTGAATCAATGGTCATTGATAATAGCGCTGCCTTCGGAAGGGATACTACGGTGCCCTTAGTAGTTCCGGAGGTAAATCCGGAGGATATAAAATGGCATAAAGGGATAATTGCCAGTCCAAATGCCCCTACAATCCAAATGGCGGTAGCGCTTTATCCATTGCACAAGGTCAATCCCATAAAGCGTATCGTGGTAAGTACCTACCAAGCAGTATCAAGTAGTGGTGGTGTTGCCCTGCAAGAGCTGACAAATCAAGTGAAGTTGGTTTTAGAAGGGCGCCGTATTTGCCCCCATGTCTATTCTCATCAAATTGCTTTTAATGTACTGCCGGAAGTTGATGTCTTTTTGGATAGTGGATATACCGAAGAAGAACAGAGAATAGTAGAAGAAACACGGAGGGTATTGCATGCTGATGACGTAGCGATTTCGGCTACTTGTGTCCGAGTCCCGGTTTACTTCGGGCATAGTGAATCAGTTAACGTAGAATTTAGCTCGCCTATTACTCCTGGAGAAGCAAGGAAGATTTTGGCTGAAGCCCCAGGGGTCAGAATACTTGATGACCCTACTGTGAGTTTTTATCCTCAACCCTGGGCTGCTAGTGGGTCAAATCATGTATTTGTGGGCCGAATCAGAAAAGACATCTCGCATCCTAACGGGCTTGTTATGTGGATAGTGGCTGATAATCTGCGTAAAGGGGCAGCGCTAAACGCTGTGCAAATCGCTGAGGCAGGGATAGAGAGAGGTTGGATAGGCCTTAATAAGAGGTTAGCTGGTTTGTAGTGAATAAGCGAGGCAGCTTACTAACAGCTACCGTTATGTCTTTTGACACTCAAGGCAAGGTTAACTCCCAACAAACTAAGAAGCTGGCAGTCTCAGACACCACTGGCAAATCTTCTACTCGTAGTTTAGCCTGGCGAAGAATCAGCTAATCTCATACAGACAACACTAAGGGAACTATGGAATGGGGATTTGCCTATCTCCCAGTTGATGACTAGTAATTGTCAACTGAAGAACTCTTTAACCGATATTATTTGCCGCCTATCTGGCCCCACGGAAACGAGGTTGATGGGGCAGGACAAGAGCTCTTCAAGACGGGACATATAATTGCGGGCTTCTGCTGGCAGCTTGTCAAAATTTCGGATTCCACTTATTGATTCTTCCCAGCCTTCCACCTCTTCGTAGATAGGTTGGCATTTCTCCAATATGTCTAAATTGCTAGGGAAAGAGGTTATAACCTCATCGTTGAATTTGTAGGCGGTACATATTTTGATTTGAGAGAAACCATCATAAATATCGAGGTGAGTTAGAGCTATGTCAGTAATGCCATTTATTTGCACGCTGAAGCGCCCTGCCACGGCATCAAACCAACCACATCTTCGCGGCCTTCCCGTGGTAGCGCCATACTCGTGGGCTTTTTCTCGTATTAAGTTACCGGTTTCATCCTTGAGCTCTGTAGGCATGGGACCGGCCCCAACTCTGGTGTTATATGCCTTAAACACGCCCACCACGCGGTCGATTTCTTTTGGGCCTAGGCCTACTCCAACACAGCCTGCCGCAGCCAACGGTGAAGAAGAGGTCACGTAAGGATAAGTGCCGAAGTCAGGGTCAAGTAAAGCTCCCTGGGCACCTTCCAATAAAACTGGCTCTCCTTTTGCCACCGCTTCGTGAATCATGGAGCTAGTTTCCTGAATGAAAGAAGCTATCTGTTCTCCATAATGACAGTATTGGTTATAAATTTCTTCTAATGAGAGGGGAGAGGCTTGGTATACTTCTGTCAGGATGATATTCTTAAGCTCAAGAGCTGCACTCAAACGGTTCCGAAATGTCTCCTTATCTAATAAATCTCCAACACGAATTCCCGAACGAGCTACTTTATCGGCAAAGGCAGGGCCAATGCCTCTGCGCGTAGTACCCAGTGCTCCTTTACTACGCCTTTCCTCTTCCAGCGCGTCGAGAAGAGTATGATAAGGCATGATCAGGTGAGCACGGTCACTGACAAAAAGGCGATTTGTATCTACACCATGATTAGATAGGTCTTTTATCTCTTGAAGAAGTACCGCTGGGTTAATAACCACTCCATTGCCAATAATGCAAGTTACCTCGGGATAAAAGATGCCCGAAGGGATAAGATGTAAACGGAACTCGCCATGAGGGTTGACTACAGTGTGGCCAGCATTATCTCCTCCAGAGAACCGAGCGACTATCTTTGCTTTCTTGGCCAAAAGGTCGATTATCTTCCCTTTACCTTCGTCACCCCATTGCCCGCCTACAATAGTCACAACAGCCATTTAATCACCTTCAATTTTCCCTTGCTTTCGTAGATAACTCAGTCTTTGTCCCACAGTGATAAAAACAAAGATTGCCAGAATACATAAAGCAATAAAAATGCTTCGCGTAAAAATTTGATTTATCAGCAAACCTATTGCTAATACTATAACGCGTTCTGCTCTGGTAAACAAGCCGACTTGACATTGCCAGCCAAGTCCTTCTGCTCTAGCCCTTATGTAGCTGACCAGAAAGGACCCAATTAAAACAATAAAAATGAGCATGATTTCTAAGTTGGCTTCTTGTGTTATATACCAAATCAAGAGGCCGCAGAGTATTGCCGCTTCAGAAATGCGGTCAGCTACTGAATCCAGTACAGCACCAAACTTTGTAGTTTGTCTGGTGAGGCGGGCTAAGGCTCCATCTAGGAGGTCAAATAGACCTGAAACTAGAATTAGAACTCCACCAAGACGAAAGTGACTCGTGGCAATGACATAGGCAGCACCTATATTCAGAACCAGATTGATAAGAGTAAGAGCATTGGGTGTTATTCTGCTTTTACTCAAAATCCTGACCATGGGATCGGTAATACGATAGGCTAAATTCCGTCGAATATTTACTAAATTCATTCAGCTCTTCCAGCTAGCCTGCTATACCTTCCTTTTGCAGGAAATTGACTACCCCTTGTATTTGATCTTCGTCATTCCACTCGCCGATTTCACAAACCTTCACTATTCCCGGCGGTAAGTATGTGGTTAACATTTCCCAATTCACATCTCCTTTGCCCGGGGCCTGATGATCAGAGAGGCCAAGAACATCGTGCAAGTGGGTGCCACTCATTCTATGTTTGAACCATAAAAGCCATTCTCCATGCGAGCTAAAGCCAATCTGCTGTTGAACTTCAAGGTAGGGGTGGACTTGGGAAATGAGCTGGTAAACGAATTCTTCTTTGGCTTGGATATATTCTTTAGTTTGAGTGTTGCTCTTGGTGCAAAATGTATACAGCCTATCTTGCAAACTCAGGTCAATTGGCACTTCACCCATGTGGAGCACAATAGCTTTGGCACTCACATTTGACGCAAGGTCTATTGTTTGCTTGGTAAAGCTAACAACCTCTATTCGCTCACTCTCGTCCAGAGGACTTAAAGAAAGGCTACTTGCGGAGATTCCTCTGGTTGATAATACCGCCGGGCAGGGAGAATGAATGCTGGAAATAGAGACTGTGGACTCAAGGAGTTCACTAATCATTCTTGGGAAAATTGAAGCATTTGCTTCTAGGTGAATAAAGCCCAGTTCTTTAGCTTTGGCGGCAAATTCCGCCATGTGGCTAAATCTACCTTTTGCCCACATAGTAGATAGGGACCCCCCGGGTAATTTGACATCTTTATCAAACGTAGTTAGCTCCCGTAACTAAGGTCACATATAGATTTATTTTCAAGCTGCAATGTTTGAAGTTAACACTTCTGGCACGAAGGCAGCTTATTTCCCACTTTCAATTGACTCTACCTCGGGTAGAGTGATGGGGCATTCTTGCCCTTGTCCTACAATAAATGCCTCGGTTTTTACACGAGCTTCCTCGTCAGAATATTGAATAGGTGGGGATTTCATAAAATACGCTGAAGGTCCTACGATGGCTCCGCTTAAGCCACGGTCCATGGCCAATTTGCAGCATCTTATAGCATCAATAACTACTCCGGCTGAATTGGGACTATCCCATACCTCCATCTTTAGTTCTATATTCAGAGGGACATCACCGAAGGTGCGGCCTTCCATCTTCAGGTAGCAAAATTTGCGGTCGGCTAGCCAGGGAACATAATCACTGGGACCAACATAGACGTTGTCAGGGTCGAGAGCGTAGTCTAACTGGGAAGTAACAGCATTAGTCTTGGAAATCCTTTTGGACTCCAGCCTTTCGTGATCCAGCATGTTGTAGAAATCAGTATTGCCACCAAAATTTAACTGGTAAGTTCGCTCTAGTTTCACGCCTCGGTCGCGGAAAAGTCTGGTTAACACTCTATGAGTGATCGTGGCACCAACTTGGGACTTAATATCATCGCCAATGACAGGTAATCCCCGCTCGGCAAATCGCTTTTGCCAGTAAGACTCACGTGCAATAAAAACAGGTATGCAGTTGACTAAGCCACAACCAGCAGCTAATACTTGCTCTACATACCATTTGGTCGCCTCCTCGCTTCCCACAGGCAAATAATTAATTACTACGTCAGTCTCGGTCTTTTTGAGTGTATCAACAATGTTAGCAGTCGGGCCTGGCGCCTTGGTAATAATTTTAGATAGAGAAGTGCCCAGTCCATCATGGGTCATACCCCGCTCAACCCGGATGCCTGTCTTAGGCACATCACAAAACTTAATTGTGTTGTTTGGCTTGGTGAAAATAGCCTCAGCTAAATCCTTGCCTACTTTGTTTTTATCAATATCGAATGCGGCCACGAAGTTGACATCAGCTATATGATAATCTCCGAGGTTGACATGCATTAAACCGGGGACAAAGTCATCTTCCCTTGCATTCTTGTAGTAGTGAATTCCTTGCACTAGGGAAGAAGCACAATTACCAACACCTATGATGGCTACATTTATTTTTCCCATTTTTACCCCCATTTCATAAATTAAATGCAGAGAGCTTACTATTGGAGTTAGCTCTCACCCATTCTAAAGGCCTTTGTTCTGCGTATAGGGCAGATTCTCTGAATTGCTGGTTTCCTGTTCCTAATAATTGTGTTCTGGGCATTTTTATCTCTCTCATTGTCCGACACTTAAAGGCAATATGATTGCATTGAAAAGAAAACCAACCGGATTTTAAGGCTAGAACACATTCAGGTATCTTTTATGCACCACTTTATACATATTTATAGATACCAATGTCAATACCTTCAAATCTCCCTCGGCTAAAACAAAGTAAAGCTATTCAGTGGTAGTTAGTTCCTCGATCAATTTGAGTAAATGTGTTCCTCGTTCAATGGAATCATCATAATGGAAGCTGAGTTGCGGTGTGTATTTCAATTTTAAGTGTAACGCAAGTTCTTTACGCAAGAAACCTGAAGCATTGTTAAAGCCTGCCAGCATATCCTCCTTGTTTATTTCGCTGCCTAAGGTGCTAACAAATACCTTGGCATGCTTAAAGTCGGGTGAAATTGTGACCTCTGTTACCGAGATAAGTCTACTCAGCCTGGGGTCATTAACCTCACGCTCAAGCAGCCCGCTGATTTCTCGCTGAATAAGCTTACAGGTTCGTTCACTTCGCCTGCTCATCTGGATCTCCTGTCAAGAAAGTATGGTTGTTATTCTACTCTTTCCTTTCGATAAGATTCAATGATATCACCAGTCTGAAAATCAACATTCCCTTCTATTGCTAGGCCGCATTCGAGGCCAGCAGAGACTTCGGCAACGTCCTCTTTGTAGCGTCTTAAGCTAGAGACCCGAGATTCTCCAACGATTTTATTTTGGCGCAGTATTTTGACCTGAGCATCTCTCCACACTTTCCCCTCCGTAACGTAAACCCCGGCTATTTTCCCTAGCTTGCTGCTGGGGAAGACAGCCCTCACTTCAGCACGCCCGCTGAGGACCTCAGTATAAGTTGGCTCAAGCATCCCCTTCAATGTCCTGTCCACATCTTCAATTAGCTTGTAAATTACATCATATTGTCGGATGCTCACTGCTTCCGAATTAGCTAGCTGGATTGCTCCAGGAGAGGTGGTAGTGTTGAAACCGATGATAATACCTTTCGAAGCTGAAGCCAAAAGCACATCACTTTCTGTGATGATCCCGCTAGCAGCGTGCATGACTCTAGCTTTTGCCCTATCTGTACCTAATCTTTCCAGGGAAGTTTTTATGGGTTCAATGCTGCCATCAACATCTGTCTTCAAAACTATAGGAAGTTCCTTTATTTGCCCGTCGCTGATTTGGCTGGAAAGAGTACTTAAACTTAGAGTGGGACGAGGCCTCGAGTATTTATGTTCTTCTACGATGCTTCGTGCCTCATGCTCATTGAGAACCACCATGAAAAGGTCTCCCGATTTTGCCACCTCGTTTAAGCCGAGGACTTCTACTGGAGTAGATGGTTCAGCTTTGTGAATTCGATTTCCTTTATCATCGAACATGACTTTTATTTTTCCCCAAGTATCCCCGGCTACCACAATGTTACCTTGCCTGAGGGTACCCCTCTGAACAAGAAGGGTAGCTAAAGGTCCTTTGGTTTTATCCAGCTTAGCCTCAATGACTACTCCCTCTGCGGCTCTATCAGCATCAGCTTTCAGTTCTAATATGTCAGCCACTAAGAATAGATTTTCTAATAAATCCGATATTCCTTGTTCTCGCTTGGCGGATATGGGTACACAAACAGTATCGCCGCCCCACTCCTCAACAACCAACCCCAAATCGGCGAGCTGTTGTTTTACACGTTCGGGGTTAGCATCGGGCTTATCAATCTTATTGATGGCAACTACTATGGGCACCTTAGCAGCCTTGGCGTGATTTATAGCTTCCACAGTCTGAGGCATAACGCCATCGTCAGCAGCCACCACTAAAATTACAATATCAGTCACTTGAGCTCCTCGGGATCTCATGGCGGTGAATGCCTCATGTCCCGGTGTATCTAGAAAGGTGATTTTGCGTCCATCTACGAAAGCTTGATAGGCACCAATATGTTGGGTAATTGCTCCTACCTCGCGAGCAGTCACGTTAGTCTTTCTGATAACATCAAGCAGACTGGTTTTGCCATGGTCAACATGTCCCATGACAGTAACCACTGGGGAGCGAACCGACAGTCTCTTTTTTTCTCTTTCCTTTCGGGTAGGCAAAACTCTATGCTCTGCTGCAGTTTTAACGTTATAGCCAAAGTCTGCAGCTATTGCGCTTGCAGTATCGAAGTCCATGGTTTGGTTAATGTTAGCCATGATACCTTTGCGCATGAGCTGCTTAATTACCTTTACGGGCTCTACTTTTAGAGCGTTGGCTAGCTGCTTCACAGTTACAGAAGACGGAAGTTCTACTTGTGGCAGATCCTTCTTCAATCTCGGTTTGTTGACGTCCAAATTTAGCTTTCCTCCAGCAAGCTATGGCTATACTTAATTAAACTCTGGCGGTTGTCATCACTAAGTTTTGTGCGTAAAGCGTATTCTAATTGCTTCTTCTTTAGTGCTATTTCCCAACAAGCTTTGTTAGGGCATAAGTAAGCACCCCTACCTGGCTTCTTTCCAGATATATCTACCTCAACAGCTTCATTGCCGGCACGCACTAAGCGAATCAAGGCTTTTTTTCCCTTAATCTGTCGACAAGCTATACAAGTACGCTGAGGTAGATGCTTACTCTTCGACATCATCATCTATAAAATGGTCTTCTTGCTTTTTATACTTTATGACCTTTTTCGTTCTTTTGCCTTTAATTCTGCCTTTCTCCTTATCTGGTATTTCCGCTTTTAATGTACCCAGTAAGATATCTTCGGCAAAGCGAATGTGTTTTTCTTTAGGTTTCTCGGGTGGAGCTTCTAAAATGCTTGTGAGTTCAATAGGCTCCTCCGCACTGGTCTCCTCAGCCAGCTCTACTTCGATTGGCTCCCTTTCCATAACTTCAGGGGGAATGGGCTCCTCTGCTGTTTCTGGCTCTTGTTCCGGGAGGATGGGGACGGCTCTTTCCAATTCGATGGCAGTGACGCTCTTGATGTCAATCCGCCATCCTGTGAGTCTTGCTGCTAGCCTGGCATTCTGCCCTTCTTTGCCTATAGCCAGAGAGAGTTGCTTATCGGGGACAACTACAGTAGCTACGTTTCTTTCTTCATCGATTTTGATGTTTGCTACTTGGGCTGGGCTGAGAGCGTTGGAAATAAATACTGCGGGGTCGGCATCCCACTGAATTACATCTATTTTTTCACCATTTAATTCATTTATGATGCTTTGGAGCCTTATACCCCGGGGTCCCAGACAGCAACCTACAGGGTCGATGTTTTCCTGAGTAGTTGCCACTGCTACTTTGCTTCGGTGTCCAGCCTCACGGGCTATGGCTTTTAACTCTACGAGCCCATTTTGAACTTCAGGGATTTCCAATTCAAACAGCCGACGTATCAGGTTAGGGTGGGAGCGCGAAACTATTATTTGAGGCCCTTTACTACCTGGGACTATCTCGAGGAGATAAAATTTGAGTCGCTGTCCTCTATAATAATGTTCGCTAGGAACTCGTTCACTGAAAGGGAATATTGCCTCTGTTCTATTCAATCTGACATAAATTCGTTGAGGTTCGGTGAATTGAATTACTCCGGTAACAACTTCTCCTTCCCTATCTGTAAATTCCTCATAAATAATGCGCTGCTCTGCTTCTCGTAATCTCTGTAGAACGACTTGTTTTGCTGCTTGAGCGGCGATACGGCCGATATTCCGGGGCGTGCATTCTAGGCTTATAATATCACCAAGCTGTGCTGTAGGCCGCAATTTTCGAGCTTCGTCGATGGAGATTTCACGATTTGGATTGGTAACCGACTCAACTACAACTTTTTGTACGTAGAAATCAATTTCGCCAGCGTTAGGGTCAACTTTCACCAAAACATCTTGTTCCGGAGCAGAAGCGTCTTTTTTATATGCTGAGGCCAGTGCTGATTCCAGAGCAGCAAGAACTACTTCTTTAGGCAAGTTCCTCTCAGCCGAAAGCTGAGTAATCGCAGCCTTAAGGTCTGTTTTCATTTCCCCTTCCTATTTAATTTCCAGCGTTTAATTAAAAAAGTGGGTAATCCCCACTTTGGCTTGAGCCCTTTGAAGTTAATCTAGCATATTTGGGTTAAAAATGCAAAAGTTTGCTTAGACGGTTTGTGATGGTTGATGAACTAATTCGGCAGGAGGGTTGTTAGCTTTGGAGATGTGGAAATTTTGGAAGGGGATTGAGAACTTACGACAAAAAGGTGTAATATGTCAATAGGGATTAGACTGTGGCGGAGCAGTGTATTTTTTGTCGAATTGTTGCTGGAGAGGCGCCTGGCGATATAGTCTATCAGGATAAAGATTTTCTGGCATTTAGAGATATCTCGCCTCAAGCACCTATACATTTGCTCATTATACCTAAAGCTCATATTACATCTTTAGCTCAACTTGCTGACGAACAACAAGAGCTTGCTGGACGCCTTGTTATCCTGGCTAAGAAGCTGGCTGAGAAAGAGGGGATAACTGAGAGGGGCTATCGTTTAGTGATAAATTGTGGCTCTGAGGGAGGGCAGCTGGTGCCTCATCTGCATCTTCACTTGATTGGAGGCAGGAAGCTGGGCGATAGGCTTGGGTAAAAAATTATAGGGACTTAAGCTTGGTTACTAACTCCTCCACAGCTTCATCTGGGGTGGATGCTCCAGCAGTAATACCAACATGGCGCTTACCTAAAAACCAGGAATTGTCAACCTCGTCTGCTGTTTCTATCAGATGAGTTTCCACTAGGGGGGAACATATTTTGACAAGGTGCCTGGCATTAGCACTATTGCATCCACCTATCACTAACATAAGTTGGCTACCGCGAGCTAATCTCATGGCAGCTTCCTGGTGCCCCTGTGTTACGGGACATAAAGTATTAACGAGGCGTATTTCCTTAGTCTTAGGGCCAACTATACCTACAAGTTGCCTGACAAATTCGATAAAGGCAGGTCGAGTTTGGGTTGTCTGGGAGATAATACCCAGGCGTGGTGATGACTTCTCTAAACCATCTATTTGCTTCATGTTGAGGGCGGCTATACCTTTGCCTCCTGCCCAACCCAGTAGCCCTTTAACCTCAGAATGTTCTGCTTCCCCGAATATGATGATGTCAAAACCAGCCTCGGCTAACTCCTTTGCTGTGTTTTGAGCCTTGCGTACTATTGGACAAGTAGTGTCAATAATGTGAATGCGGTGAGATTTGAGCTCAGATAATACCGCCGGGCTTGTACCATGAGTGGTAATAGCCAGGATTTTGCCTTGGGCTTGGTCGAGATGGTTTATCGGTTTTATTCCTGTATTAGCCAATGCTTCTACTAGCAAGCGATTGTGTGCTACATGGCCTAGTGTTTCTATCTCTCCGTATTTGCTGGCTGCCTCCTTTAAAAGCTTGATAGCCCGTCTGATACCAAAGCACAGGCCTAACTTCTCAGCTTTCTCAATGTTCATGTTCCTTATAGACGCCTTGATATTCGGGAGGTAAAAGAGCGGCGATTTCCCTCATTAGTTGTGTGGTTAATAATTCCCTTTGTGACTTGCTCATGTTGTTATTAGTTGAAGGTAATCTGAAGGGCTTGCCAATGTTGATAACTATGCTAGGGCGCTTCCATAGCCAGCTTATGCCTTTAATTTTATCTGTGCCGACGATGCCGACGGGAAGAATGGGGACGTTTGCTTTTGAGGCTATAACTGCGGAGCCTGGCTTGCCTTTTTTGAGTTTGCCGTCTTGGCTCCTGCTGCCTTCAGGAAACATTCCCAGGATTAATCCCTGCTCCAGTGTATTTCGGGTGCGCTTGAGTAATTCCTGTTTCTCTTTAATCTTCCCTCGACGGCGTATGGAGAGAGCGCCACCCCATCGAAGCCAAGGTCTTAAAAAAGGAGAACGGAAGAGTTCCTCTTTAGCCATGAAATGAATCCATCGCGGAAAGCTAAACAATAGAAAAAATGGGTCGAGGAGATGAACGTGATTGGCTACCAAAATAAATGGACCAGTCAATGGTATATTTTCTCTTCCTTCGGCTTTCCAGAAGAAGAGAATGTTGAGCAGAGGCTTGCATATAGTCAAGAGTATCTTTTGAGAGAGGGTCATAGATTTACAGCTAAAGCATATGTTTTATCTATAACCTGCTCCAGACTAAAGTTTTCTGTATCGATAATTATGGCATCTTCAGCAGGTTTAAGTGGCGAGATGGTTCTGTTGATATCTATCTCATCTCGCTTCTTTAAATCGGCAAGGACGGTTTCCAGGCTGGTATTTTCCCCTCGTTCCAGTAATTCCTTGTAACGGCGTCTAGCTCTCTCTTCGGTGGAGGCGGTGAGAAAAATCTTTAATTCTGCCCAAGGTAAGACCACTGTACCAATGTCCCTGCCTGCCATCACTACTTTTCCTCGCTGGGCTAACTTTCGCTGTTCTGATACCAGCACCTGGCGTATCCCGGCTATCCTCGATATCAAGGAAACCCGTTCCTCTATTTCAGGGTGAAGCAGCTTGGAGGATATATCTTTATCATCAATAAGGGGCGAGAGACACCATCCTGATTTAATTGGAGCAAAATCAAATTTAGTAGTATTTGCCAACTGGCAAATCTTATCTTCATCCTTTGGTGAAATGCCTGATTTGAGAACCTTCCAGGTAAATGCTCGATACATCATACCTGTATCGAAGAAAACATAGCCTAGTCTTCTTGCCAACAATGAGCCTACACTGCTCTTGCCGACTGCCACAGGACCATCTATAGCAATTAGTTGTGGTTTCAAATTTCCCTCCATACTACCATTCTGAGCCAAGCTGTCAAGTTTTAAGACTTAGCTCAATTTGCTTTGCAGTCAAGCTAATGGACAGATATTGTGCCCAGGATTTAAGCTACGACCCTGCAATATATAATAGCATAATTGCTTATGGCAGCTACAACACCCATCGTTGTAGCTGCCAAGTGGCTAAGACCATCGTGGAAGACTGCTCGTCATACCCATGGGTATGACCATTGTTTTGGAAAAGGTTCAGTACGATATCGTAGCTGAACTTGGCTTCGTTACGTATTCGATATATAATAATCTCCTTTGTAGCAAAGTTAACTTGTAAGGAGGAGTTTAGATGGACACGGTTGCTGAAAGGCTAAAGGCACTGCAGGACAAAGAAAAAAAGGAAAAAGTTTTAGGAGGTTCTGCGCGGGTAGAAAAGCAGCACAAATCGGGGAAATTAACTGCTCGTGAAAGGCTTGGGTTGTTTTTTGACCCTGGCAGCTTTCATGAGCTTGATTTGTTTGTTAGACATCGTGCTACACTTTTCGGCATGGATAAAACTGTTGTTCCTGCAGAGGGAGTTGTTACTGGATATGGGACAGTGAATGGGCGTCAAGTGTGTGCCTTTTCCCAGGACTTTACCTCCATGGGGGGGACATTGGGTGAGATGCATGCTAAAAAAATATGCAAGGTAATGGATTTAGCTATGAGGTGTGGTGTCCCTATAGTAGGCTTTAATGACTCTGGAGGGGCTCGAATTCAGGAAGGGGTTGATGCTCTTTCTGGGTATGGGCAGATATTTTTCCGGAATTCTGCTGCTTCAGGAGTTATTCCCCAGCTCTCGGCAATAATGGGACCTACCGCTGGAGGGGCAGTCTATTCGCCGGCCATGACAGATTGGATATTTATGACAAAGGGAACAAGCTACATGCACATTACAGGCCCGGCGGTCATTAAGCAGGTTACCGGGGAGGAGGTCACTTCTGAAGAATTGGGAGGTGCCATGACCCATGCTAATAAAAGTGGCGTCTGCCATTTTGTCTGCGATAGCGATGCCCATGCTATTGAACTCATGAAAAAGCTCCTGAGTTACCTTCCTTCGAATAATATGGAGGACCCCCCTTTAATTGAGCCTACCGATGACTCAAACCGTGTTGACCATGCCCTTGATAGCATCATACCAGATGAGCCTAGCAAGGTCTATAACATGAGGAATGTTATCCAATCCATTGTGGATAACGGGGAGATACTTGAACCTCATTATCACTATGCTCGAAATGCCATTACTTGTTTTGCCAGGCTTAATGGCAGAACAGTGGGTGTTATCGCCAATCAACCGATGTATCTTGCTGGTTGTCTTGATGTCAATGCCTCAGATAAAATCACTAGATTCATCAGATTTTGCGATGCTTTTAACATTCCCCTGCTCACCATTGTTGATGTCCCGGGGTATTTGCCAGGGGCAGACCAGGAGTGGGCAGGCATAATAAGGCATGGTGCCAAGGTTCTTTGGTGCTATTCTGAAGCTACAGTTCCTAAGATCACCTTAATCATTCGCAAGGACTATGGGGGCTCATATCTTGCCATGTGTAGTAAAGATTTGGGCGCTGATTTTGTTTTTGCCTGGCCCACAGCAGAAATCGCAGTGATGGGTGCCGAAGGCGCCATACCAGTTATATTTCGTAAGGAGATAAAAACTGCTCCAGACCCTGAAGCAAAGGAAAAGGAAAAGATTGAAGAATATCGTAATTATCTGTATAATCCCTACATTGCTGCATCACGAGGCTACGTTGACGAAGTTATTTTACCTCGGGACAGCCGCCCAAAGATAATCAACGCTTTGGAACTTCTCATTACCAAACGAGAAACCAGACCCCCAAAGAAGCATGGCAATATTCCGATGTAAATATGTTTCAGCAAAGGAGCTTTTGAAGGACAAAAGAGGAATAATAGCCGCTATTACTGCTGTGGTGGCATATATGGAAGAAGAGAAGGCTCTGGCGTCGGTAATGGTCCAACAAAGGCCCGTGGTAGTGTCAAATCTGTGGGGTAGTTCCGGGCGTGAGGAGATAATGCTTATGCGAAGGCTCTGGCAGCGAAGAATTGTTTCTAAATGGACGATATTTGACTGTCGTCCTGGGTCAAAGCATCATGTGAGGCGAAGAAGTTAGTGAATGCTCTGAATGTTTTGCATGTTTAAGATGACAGGAAAGGAGTGATTTGTGAACGGAATAGGAAGTGGTCCTATGTTAGCTGAGGATTTAACTACTGATAAGGTAAAGACGAGGCCGAAAGCTAAAAACCCGGTTAAAATCTGTGATACCACCTTTCGTGATGCGCATCAATCCACATTGGCTACAAGGATGCGAACTGAGGATATGGAATGGATTGCTCCTGAGATGCATAAGTGCCGCTTCCATTCCATGGAGGTTTGGGGTGGGGCAACCTTTGATGTTGCTCACCGTTTTTTGGGCGAGGATCCTTGGGATAGACCCCGCAGATTAAAAAAACTCCTGCCTGATACTCTGCTGAAGATGCTTTTGCGAGGTCAAAATTTAGTTGGTTATCGGAATTACCCCGATGACTTGGTTGATGCCTTTGTAAAGCAAGCCGCTGAAGTTGGTATTGATATTTTCCGTGTTTTCGATGCTGTTAATGATGAGCGTAACCATGAGCGTGCTGCTAAAGCAATTAAGAAGGCTGGCAAACACTATGAGGCTGCCATATGTTACTCACTCACTCAGCCAAGGATGGGTGGACCGGTATATAATCTGGAATACTATATTAAGAAAGCCCTCATTTTTCAAGACATGGGTGCTGACTCTATTTGTATTAAAGATCAGGCTGGACTTATCTCTCCTTATGATGCCTATATATTGATAAAGGCTCTTAAGGACAACTTGAAGGTTCCTGTTAGTCTCCATACCCACTACACCAGTGGACAGGCATCCATGTCCATACTGAAGGCTATCGAGGCTGGAGTTGACATAATTGATGTCGCCTTGTCTCCATTTGCATTACGTACCTCGGAACCCCCTGTTGAACCTTTTGTGGTTGCTCTATATGGAACAGATAGAGATACGGGACTGGATATTGAGCAACTGTTTAAGTGCGGGCAAATGCTTGAGCAGATCGCTCCTAAATATAGAGATTTTCTAGACACATCGGCGATGTCAATCATTGATGCCGGGGTGCTGGTGCACCAAATTCCTGGCGGCATGACCACGAACCTGGTAGCACAGTTAAAGCAGGCCAATGCCCTGGACAAATTGGATGAGGTGCGAGCAGAAATTGCTAGGGCTAGGGCAGAGCTTGGTTATCCTCCTTTAGTTACGCCTACGAGCCAGATTATTGGAGTTCAAGCGGTACAGAATGTCTTGGCAGGGCGCTACAAAATGATTACCCAGGAAACTAAAGACTATTGCTATGGGCTCTATGGACGACCGCCAGCGCCGATTGATAAGGAAATCCAGAAAATAGTGCTTAAAGACTACAAAAGGGGTAAGAAGCCGATTAATTGCCGGCCTGCTGATATGCTGGAGCCAGAACTGGAGAAAGCCAAGCAAGAGTCCAAAGAATTCGCCAGAAATATTGAGGATGTGCTTACCTATGCTCTCTTTCCCATTACCGGCTCGCGCTTCTTGAAGTATAAATATGGTATAGATAAGACTATTCCTGATGATTGGAAGCCGCCACATGCTCCGAAAACCTTGGAAGAGGTGAGGGAGGAAGATGAGCTGATTGCTAAAGCTAAAGCTGGTGAGGTGGTAGCAAAACTTGAGAAAGCGGTCCCTGAAAGAGGACCCGGCGTGCGGACATTCAATGTTTTTATTGAAAATGAATATTATAAAGTGGATGTGGAGGCTGTGGGGAAGCCTCCAGCTAATCCTGCTCCTTCGCCTACATCACCTAGTACTACAGAAGCACGAGCGAAAGCAAAGGAAAAGAAAATACCACCTGCTGCCGTTGCTGAGGGAACGGAGGTGCCTGCGCCTATGCCAGGTATGATCATCCGCTATTTGGTCAATTTATGGGATAGAGTAAAGGCTGGCGACCCATTGCTTATCCTTGAAGCGATGAAGATGCAAAATAATATTCCTGCCCCTGTTGATGGTGTTGTTAAGGCAATTAACTTTGAGCCCGGAGATTCGGTAAGCGCGAATGATATATTGGCTGTCATTGGGTGAATTGCCCTTCATATTTTGAGAGGTAAGATACAAGATAACAGAATAAACAAGGTGGTAAAGCAATGCGGAGTAAGATTTCTATAATCGGGGCGGGAAATGTCGGTGCAACTTGTGCTTTCAGTATTGCTGAAGAGGGGTATGCGGATATTGTATTGCTGGATGTAATTGAAGGGCTTCCGCAAGGCAAGGGACTGGACATGCTGGAAGCCACTCCCATAATTGATTCGGATGTTAAGATTGTGGGAACTAATGACTATAGAGAAACTGCCAATTCAGATATAGTGGTCATTACCTCGGGAGTAGCGCGTAAACCGGGGATGAGCCGGGATGACCTGGTGCTCACCAACATGAAAATAGTACGGGAAGTTACCGAGAAAGTTGTCCAGCATTCACCTGACTGCATAATTGTTGTGGTGTCCAATCCTTTGGACGCTATGACCCAGTTGGCTCTGCATATAAGTAAGTTCCCCCGGAATAGAGTCTTTGGGCAGTCTGGCATTCTCGATAGTGCCAGGTTTCGGACTTTCATTGCACAAGAGCTCAATGTCTCAGTAAAAAACGTATCCACCTGTGTTTTGGGTGGACATGGTGATACGATGGTGCCAATCACCAGGCTTTGTACTGTCGGCGGTGTTCCTATTACTGAACTTTTGCCTGAGGAGAAGATTGATAGTCTGGTGGAGCGCACAGTTAAGGGTGGAGGCGAAATAGTGAGCCTGCTTAAAACGGGCAGTGCCTTTTATGCCCCGGCAGCCGCCATTGCTCAAATGGTGAATGCTATAATTCTGGATAAAAAAGAGATATTGCCTTGCGCTGCCTACTTGGAAGGGGAATACGGCATAAATGAAGTGGTTGTAGGGGTTCCTGTTAAGCTGGGCAAAAATGGTATTGAGCAGATAATA
>JAGHCA010000067.1 GCA_021160725.1 Dehalococcoidia bacterium
ACAAGGTTTTCAATATCCCAGTACACGTTACTCGGGAAGCAAGCGCAAGTTTCTTGATTGGATATGGGAGAAGGTGAAAGATATCCCTTTTCAGAGCGTTCTTGACGTATTCGGCGGCAGCGGCAGTGTAAGTCTTCTTTTCAAACGTTATGGAAAACAAGTATCCTATAACGACCTGATGAAGTTCAATCAGATCATCGGGACAGCGATAATTGAAAATGATTCAGTGACTGTGACCCCACAGGATATTAACGTAGTATTACAATTTTCAAATAATAATTACCCAGATTTTATACAGAAACAATTTGCAGGTATTTTTTTCCTAGACGAGGAAAACGCATGGTTAGATAAGGTGGTTAAGAACATAGGAGAAGTAGAAGATAAATTCAAACGTGCTATTTTGTTATCCAGCCTATTCCAAGCTTGTTTAGCAAAACGCCCTTTTAATCTATTCCATCGAGCTAATCTGAATATTAGAGTTGCCTCCGTTGAACGCACTTTTGGTAACAAGACTACTTGGGAACGGCCTTTCCCTGAACTTTTGAAGAGGTATGTAGCAGAGTACAATAAAGCTGTGTTCGCCAATGGGCGAGAAAACCGAGTTATCGGTGGTTATGATTCTTTTGCCGCTCCAAACGGCGTGGATTTGGTATACATTGACCCACCCTATTTTTCCAGGTCCGCGTCACATGGTACTAATTACATGAGCTTGTATCACTTTTTGGAAGGGCTATCAGATTACAGGAGTTGGCCGGAAAAGATAAAGCCATCCATAGGGAAAACGAAGAGAATCCCGGATACTGAGGGAATCAGCAGATTTGTCAGAAAAAGCCAAATAGTATCCTCATTCGAGAAACTTCTTGGCCATTATAAAGACAACATCATCGTATTGTCATATCAGAGTAACGGTATTCCCACTAAAGATGAAATTATCTCTATGCTTCAAGATCTTGGTAAGAAAGTCACAGTTTATTCCAGAACTCATAGGTATGCACTAAGTTCTCAATCTGATGAGGAATTACTCTTTATTGCTCAATAAACAGAATGAGCCCTTGGGGATTGCACGATTCTGACATTTGTTCAATCTCGCCCTCATAATTTGATATGGTCTAACCAATGCTTTAGCATGTTGCAGACTTGGTAGATTACTTGACGCCCCATACAGAGTGTGCTAACGTTTGTGTGGGTTGCTGCAACTAGTTGCAATTACTTTTAATTGCATTATGCTAACGACTGGAGGATAGAATGCACCATAAGCACGTGATATTTCCATTCACAGCCATTGTAGGTCAGGAAGACATGAAACTCGGCCTTATTCTTAATGCCATCGACTCTACCATTGGCGGCGTTCTGATCAGGGGTGAGAAAGGCACTGCTAAATCCACAGCGGTACGGGCTCTCTCTGACCTTTTGCCCGAGATTGAGATTGTCGCCGGGTGTCCGTTCAATTGCGATCCAGATAACCTACGTGAAATGTGCAGAACGTGCCAGCAGACAGCTGAGCAAGGTGAGCAGTTGCCTCACCTGCACAAGAAGATGAGCGTGGTGGAACTGCCCGTTTCAGCTACAGAAGACCGGGTGGTAGGCAGCTTAGACATACAGAAGGCACTAAAAGAAGGGATTAGAGCCCTCTATCCTGGAGTGCTTGCCGAGGCAAATCGCAACATTCTGTATATCGACGAGGTAAACCTGCTCGACGACCATGTGGCAAATGTACTGCTTGACGCAGCTGCTATGGGCGTCAACGTCATCGAACGGGAAGGAGTGTCACTGCATCACCCAGCTAGGTTTATCCTTGTAGGCACAATGAACCCAGAGGAAGGCGAACTCAGGCCGCAACTGCTAGACCGCTTTGGCCTCTGTGTTCAGGTTAATGGCCTGATGAATAGAGAGGACAGAGCAGAGGTAGTCAGACGTCGAGAAGAATTTGACAAGGACCCGTGGGCATTTGCCGCAAAGTATGATGACACACAGGCAGAGCTCCGCGAGCGTATCTTAATAGCGAGAGGGCAAGTTAGAGATATCATTGTTTCAGAAGAAAGGTTGAATGCGGTGGCTGAGGCTTGTGCCAATCTGGGAATAGAGACGCTGAGGGCAGACATCGTCGTAACAAAGGCAGCCAGGGCCCTGGCTGCCTTTGAGAGAAGAACCGAAATCGAAGATCAGGACATCTTAAAAGCTATGGGACTTGCTCTACCTCACCGAATAAGGAAAAGACCGTTTGAAAAAGTAGCCTCAAAGCAGGAAATCGTGGAAGCTTTGGGACAAACGTTCAATCAAGTTGGCCTTGAATCTATGCCTGAAAGGACATTCAAGGTCGATACTTCGGTGAAGTTGGCTGAGCTCGCCCGAAACATGGAAAGAGGCAGGACAACTCCAGGCAGAAACTACCCAGCCGTCAACTCACCGAGAGGTAAGTATGTTTCAGCCAGACCAATGAAAGATTCTAACGACATCGCTGTTGATGCCACTTTACGAAAGGCATCAATGGATGCCTTTCCAGGGAAATTCGAAATTAGTCCTGAACACCTCATGGAAAAAATAAGACAGGGCAAAAGCGGCGTCCTGTATATCTTCTGCCTGGATTCATCATCGTCAATGGGAGCTCAGGCCAGGATGGAATTAGCCAAGGGTGCCGCCTATTGGCTACTTCAGACCGCTTACCAGAGAAGAGACAAAGTAGCTCTGATAGCCTTCAGGGGAAGCGAGGCTGAACTAGCCCTGCCACCTACGGCTAGTGTGGAGACTGCGCAGGAGAGGCTTAAGGCGTTACCCACCGGCGGCAAGACTCCTCTTGCGCAGGGTGTACTAG
>JAGHCA010000096.1 GCA_021160725.1 Dehalococcoidia bacterium
GCCCAAAACGGCAAGCCCAACCCCGAACCCAACCAACATAAACCCAGACTCGCACACACAATTATAGGCAATCAAACGCGTGATATCCGTTTGCCTCACAGCCATAGTGACCCCAATGAACATGCTCAATATGCCGATAGCTATGATTATCCACCCTACGACAGCCAGGTCGAGAGTAACTCCATAAAGGATAAAGCCTATTCTCATAAGAGCATACATGCTCGCTTGGCTGACCGTTATAAGCAAAACAGTTATGCTTACCGGAGCAACTGAATAGGTATCCGATAGCCACATGTGCATGGGAACGCCACCCAGTTTCATAGCAAAGGCAGCAATTAATATGACCAAAGCTATTCTATCTAGCATCGTATATTGCATTGCTGCGGCAAGAGCTCCTATATTAAGCAAGTTATACTGAGCATATAGCAGGCTAATAGCAAATAGTACCATCAGGGACGCAACGGCAGATACAACTATATATTTGAATCCACCTTCTTGACTGTCGGCAAACCTGGTTTTAAAAGCTACCAACGCTGCCCCCGAAATAGAAGTTATTTCTAAAAAGACGAACAGGTTAAACAGGTCACCGGTAAACACCATTCCAAACGCGCCCGCTACCATAAGCAGCAACAGGGTATAGAACCTATTCTGTCCCGTCTCCCCTTTCATAGAAGACAGAGAATATACAACTGCCACCAGAGAAACAATTGCAACTACAATGCCCATAAATACAGATACACCGTCCACTTCCAGAATTATTCGTATCGGCATCATAGCGCCCTCGGGAATGGTAAGGCTAGGAGACGTGGCACCAAGGGTATAAGTGTGGATACCATTGAGGATGACGTCTCTTGCCAGGGCAAAAACCAGAAATGCGACAAAGGACAGCCCAACTATTACAACTGCATTTCTGGCTTTCTTACTTGCCATGCCGATTAGCGGCGTTAGAAATGCTATCAGCAAAGGTACGGCTATAATCAAGATGGAAGAGTGCTCTATCAGGGTAGCCAAATTACTATCCTTTCATCCTTCTAGATTTTTTTGAATCCAGGCTTCCAGTATGACGGTAAATGCGTATAACCAGGGAAAGTATTAGAGCCGAGGTCGCTACAGCAATAACAATGTTTGTCAAGGTCAAAGCCTGCACCACAGGAAGTACCATCAGCCCTTCCGGTGCATCTGTATAAATAGGAGCAATACCGCCGGTCCGATAACCTAGAGTCACCAAAAAGAGGTTAACAGAAGATGACAAGATGGTAATGCCCATTACGATTTTTATCAGATTTCTCTTGAAGATAAGAATATAAAGCCCTATTCCCATAAGCACCACTGCAGCAACCAAGGGGAAGTTCCTGATAAGGGTCTCGATCATTATTCCATTTCCTCCCCACTTGAGAAGAGTGCCAAGGCAAGGACGGCTGCCGAAAGCCCGGCTATAACTTTCAAGCCAACACCCAGGTTCATCAGTGGAATAACGCCTCCCGTCCAAACATCACCAGGATTGGAACCAGTCGGCGGAATGCCTCCAAATATCCGTGAGCCAACCAGAAAGTTATAAAAGAATACAGTACCTATACCAGCAAAAGCTACCAATATAAATAACAAGGCGCCGCTGCTTTCAACCAGAGAAAGGCGTCGCTCCCGTAGAGATTTTTTAATTTGCCCCGAGCCAAAAGCCACAATCAACATGACCACACCGGAAGCGATGACGGCACCACCCTGAAAGCCACCACCAGGCGTAACATGCCCGTGCATAATGACATAAAGACCAAAAACCAACACAAACAACATCAACTGGTTAGCAACAGTACGCACAATCTTAGACATATTTACGTCTCTTCCTTCTTCGCACCAGCTCGCAGAACAAGCAGCACTCCCGTAACCGCCGCGAAGAGCACAGTAGCTTCTCCCAGCGTATCGAATCCTCGGTAGTCAAACACAACCGCTGCCACCACATTATTGCTCCCCGCTTCCTTCTGAGAGTTGTCGATAATATACTGGTCCATCGCGGAAGGTGGTTCTCCGAACGGGTGTATCATCTTAAATCCCCCAATCACCAAGAACACCATCAGCACAATCAGACAAAGCCAAGCAAAGAACTGCCTCATGGTTACTCCTTCCGCTCCGTTGCTCGAATAGATATGATAAAGATAGCTGTGGTCACGGCCGCCCCGACTCCTGCCTCGGCCATTGCCACGTCAGGAGCCTTCAGAAGATAAAACTGAAATGCCAAAAGCAGGCTCATCACAGCCAGCACCACCACCGCATACAGCAGGTCTCGACATATAGCTACAAATACGGCACAGGCAATCATTGCCAATGGCAGAATTATAATCAAAGCCGTGACGTCAGTCATTTTCTTTCTCTTGTAGGTCATCCACCACCGCTTTAGCAGGTTTCTCTCCGCTGCGATGCGCTGCCCGGGCCATAGCGTGAGCACCAGTGGCATTGGTAACCAGCAGCGCCACCAGTGCCAACACCGCATGTATGCACATTACAGATTGAGAGGGATAAGCTCCTTCCAGTGCCCATATTCCGGCGGACTGCACGATTACTGCTGTTATAATAAAAATAGAGCCAAAGGTGGTGCATTTGGTAGCGGCATGCAACCTGGTGTACATATCAGGAAAGCGATGGAGGCCAATGACCCCGACCAGATTGAAGAAAAGTCCAATTCCTATGAATACGTAGCTTATTGTATTCAGTACACCCACTAAAACTTATCTCCCTGAATGTATTTAGCCACATACAGAGTCATGGCGAATGAGAGCAAGGCATATACGATAGCAACATCTACGAAAATCACGTGGTCAAACATCATTGCCAAAATCACCAGACTGGTCACCACCAGAGTGTTGATAGTGTCAAAAGCCACCAGCCTCGTCGGCGCTCCGGGCCCGATAAAGACGCGTGCTACAGCAATGCCAATACACACCAACATGACTATGATTACCGGCAGCCAGGTCATTCTGCAATTCTCCTTGCCCAGTCAGGAAAACTGTCGCATATCGGATGGTAATCTCTGGGCATATCCTTGAGCACCTTAGGGTCAATATTTATCCAGTGCACGTATAATTCGTTGGTTTTCTCGTCAACATCCACACTCAGTGTTCCAGGCGTCAGAGTGATTGAATTTGCCAGAATAGTAAGCGACAGGTCGTTCTTCAGATTGGGATTTATTTTCACGATGGCCGGGTTAATCCGGCCAGTGATGACACGATAGGCCACATCAATATTGGCTTTAGCCATGGCAAAGAAAAAAGGGAACAGATAAACAAGGAAAGCAAACCATCGCGCCGGGTTCAACATCCGCAGATTTTTACCGATGAACCGGTTCTTGAGTAGAGCACCAGCCGCTACCGCACACACCGCCCCGATTACGAGTTCCGCACGATTCCACAAAAGGACAGCGCTGCCGCCGATAGTGAGAACGAGATAAATCAGATAAGCAACAGTCGCCGTAATTAGAAAACTCATACTTTACCAGTCAAACAGCTTCTCAGACAAGAGGAATTCTCTTTCAGAGCTTGCCACTTTTCTGTAGTAGCCTGGTTTTCCTAAAATCTTTACATATGCCGCCAATTGTATATCACCTCACCACAAATTATCAAGACCCCTATTTTCATCTTCACACAAGGATAGAGCGTTAGCGAGTTGCCTTCGCATCGCTTAACTTTCTCAAGTCGATCAGATTAACCGGGTATGTAAAACTTCTATTGCTTTGTGGCATTGCTTTCTACTTGTGCTAATATCCAGGAGTACCACCCTTCTATCCCCTCGCCGGTCTTGCAGGAAAGCTCAAAAATTTCGGCTTCAGGGTTCAGTCCTGCGACGGAATGGCGAAAGGCGTTAATATCGAAATCGACATAGGGAAGAAGGTCCATCTTATTTATTATCACAGCATTGGCGTCAATAAAGATCAGAGGATATTTAATGGGCTTATCGTCACCTTCGGGCAGGCTGGAAATCACTACTCGTTTGTGTTCTCCCAGAGTAAACTCAGAGGGGCAAATGAGATTGCCCACATTCTCGATTAAGAGCAGGTCTATATCATCCAGGGGTATATCCTTTAACGCTGATTCCATCATAGCAGCCATCAAGGAACAATTCTCCGGCATATTTCGGGTGTTTATTTGAACTACTGCTTTTGCGTCAATCTGCACTTTCTCAGCATCTACTGTGGAGGCAACATCGCCTTCGATAACAGCTATGTTCAACCTGCCTTTCAGTCTCGTCAGGGTTTGTTGAATAAGACTCGTCTTGCCGGCACCTGGAGAGGACATAATATTGATAGCAAAAACATTGTGCCCATCCAGCAACTGCTGATTTCTCCTGGCTATGTTCTCATTAACCTCCAGAATGTTCTGGATAACTTCTATTTTTTTCATTCGACCTCCATACTTTCAATATAAAGCTTATTTTTCATTCGACCTCCATGCTTTCAATATAAAGTTCTCGTCCCTTGGATATTTCTACGCTCTGGCTCCGGCATTTAGGGCAGGACCACAGCGTATCCCGAGGTTGAAAAATCGTGGAACAATTCCGACAACGCAACTGCGCTGGCACTACTTCAAAGTGGAGCATTGCTCCTTGAGCAATAGTGTCTTTGCTCAGAGAATCGAAATAAAACTGAATGCAGTCTGGGACAAACCCCGACATCTCGCCGATTACTAGGTTAATCTGCATGACCTTGCTGGCTTTCGCCTCGTCGGCTTTGTTCACAGCAATATTAACTATGTTTTCAGTTATTCCGAATTCGTGCATTTGGTGCAGCAAAGAAAGCTGCCATATTGTAAAATACTTTGTTCCTTAATTGCAATCCACCGAAGGGAGAATATTAATAACATCCATTTACCATTCTGAGTCCTTCACCTGACATCATTGCCAGCACAGCTGAGCCTCCCTGACAACTCTGCATCCATATTACGGCGGGTATTTCTCCGGCTGATTTCATCAGCCCTGTTATAACAGAAGAGAAGTAGCATTCCACGCCCTTCGCCTTCTGTCTTTGTGATTTCGACCCCGAGTGAAACGAGGAAAGGGAAAAGCCCTAGGCCCCTACGAAAATCGTAAGCTTCGTAGGGCGGGGATGTTTCCTCCTTTCCTTTTGGGTTGCCATTAGCCTCTTTAAATTCGTTTAATCTTGTCAAGTCTTTGTGCAAATATTTTTAAAATATTTCAAAAAAGATGGAAATGCGGAACCTTGAGCTTCGGTCTTTTAATCAGGGTGTCACAGGTTCGAATCCTGCACGGTTTACCAGCTAAATCGATTGTCAATAGTTAAAAATCACAATATAAAAATATTCTCCTAAAATTTATCATTCCCTATTTGCGTACCCTCTCCGTCTATGGAATAATACATAGAAAACCTGTACTATTCACTTGATAGGAGATTACAATGGGGTACTTAGTCTATGTAGCTGGCCCTTTATTTTCTCAAGCGGAGCGTGAATTCCTAGAAAAGATGGTAGATTGCCTTGCAAAGGTATCTCATCTTAACCCTATTAAAAATTTCTTTCTCCCACATCGCGATGGTGGTGAATTAGGCAAAGGACCAACCAGAGCACAAATATTCAACCTTGACATTAATACCTTAAAGAATGCGGACATAGTGGTCGCTTTATTAGACGGGCAAGACGTAGACAGCGGTACCTGTATTGAATTGGGTGTTGCGTATTCTCTAGGTAAGAAAATATTCGGTATCATAACTGATTTTAGGTCATACTGTACGAATGACCATGAGCCTCAACGTCCTAATTTAATGGTCTGGGGAGTCTGTGAAGAAGGAAATACTTTATTTCATACCCTACCAGAACTTTCAGAATCCTTTGCTAACTATGTGAAGACCAATATCACGTTAGCCACCAGGTAAAAGGGATTACCAATATGAATTTAGACCCAGCTTACGAGAGGAAAATTGTTGCGTTAGAAGCTCATTTCCCCAAATATGCAAAACGAAGTACGGCTAGTCTAGGCAGGAAAAATCCAATTTCGGAAGACCCCTTTCGTACACCCTTTGAACGAGATATCCATAGAGTTCTTCATTCTTTGCCATTTAGACGTCTGAAGCATAAAACTCAGGTGTTTTTCTCTCCTAAGGATGACCATATATGTACCAGGATGGAGCATTCGCTTCATGTATCCTCAATAAGTGCTACTATTTGCAAACGTTTAGATTTAAATGCAACTTTGGCTGAAGCTATAGCTCTAGCTCATGATTTGGGGCACACTCCTTTTGGTCATGCTGGTGAGACAGCGATGCAAAAAATCCAAGACGAATATAATAAGAAAGCCAAGAATACTGAATTACTCCCTTTTGTGCATGAAGCTCAAAGCCTTCGCGTTATTGATTGCTTCCGAAATAAACTCCATGAGCCATTGAACTTAACTTACGAAGTAAGAGATGGTGTAGTTTGCCACTGGGGCGAACCAAATGAGCGTTTTCTAAAGCCCCAATACAAAAAGGACTTGAAGTCTGTTGATATTACCGCTGCTCGAAATCAACGTCCTGCTACAATTGAAGGTTGCGTTGTTCGAATGGCCGACACGATATCTTATCTTGGCCGCGACTTTGAGGATGCCTGTATGGCAGAATTAATAAGGCAAGAAGATTTACCACTGGATTTACGGTCTACTTTAGCACCCGATGCCAACAAAAATATCAACAGTCAAATAATCGGTACCCTCATAAATGACCTTGTCAATAATAGTAAGGAACAAGACTATCTAAAATTCTCCGATAATATATTCTCGGCAATGAAAACCATGAAGAAATTTAATAATCAAAAGATATATCGGCATCCTGAATTAGTCGGGCAAGAAAGACGCATATATTTAATATTGAAGGAATTATTCGATTATTTCTTAGATATTCTCGAAGACAGTAACAAATTTAGTAAGATAATGAACGAGCCTCAGACTAACTACCCGTGCGCAGTTTTCATCGATTTCTTGAATGACATGAAGTATCCGAGCTACACTAGCTACACCGATAAAGTTCAAATTGTCACTGACTTCATCGTTGGTATGACTGACAATTTCGCATTGGCGTGTTTTGAAGACCTTTTCCAAGTGAAATCCATAATTTGATACAGTCTAACAGCCTCTTACCAGCATTTTTGCTAACGAAGTTTTCACCATTATAAAAACCAAGAGTGACTTAGCGGCATAAATCACAGCTAACCAGCCTCTTTTTGTGAAGGAAAGCACTAGATATTTTGATAGAAAGGGCATAATGTTAAAATTAGTTATATGCCAGCGAATCTACCGCCACAATATTTCGAGGCTGAGAAGAGATTCAGGGCAGCCAGGGAGCCAGAAGAAAAAATTGCCGCCCTGCAGGCAATGCTTGCCATTATGCCCAGGCATAAGGGCACCGATAAGCTCCATGCCGAACTGAGGCGGAAAATTGCCAGGTTTTCCCAGGAGGCAGAGAAAAAGTACGCCACAGCCAGGAGAGCAGGCTTCTATATCAGCAGGGAGGGCGCCGGACAGGTAATGTTGGTCGGGCCAGCCAATGCTGGGAAATCACAGCTATTAGCAGCGCTAACCGAGGCTATTCCCGAAATAGCCGAATACCCCTTCACCACCAAAACCCCGATTCCAGGGATGATGAAGTTCGAGGATATCCAGATACAACTAGTGGATACGCCCCCCATCGGGCACAAAGAGGCGAGAGTATTGCTAGCAAATACCCTTAGAAACGCCGACCTCATTGTCATTGTAATAGATTTATCCCAGGAACCAACTAGCCAGGTAGAGGCAGCCCTTCAAGGACTGAGAGAGGCAAGGATAGAGCCCTTTACAGACAATGGCACACAGGTAACGCCGGGAAGCTATCCCAGGAGAATGTTAATCGTGGGGAACAAGAATGACCTGGCAAGTTCCAACGAGAACTGGGAGCGCCTGCGTTCTCAATATGACAGGCTGTTTCCCCTGGTCTCTATTTCAGCCAGGGAAGGCAACGGCATGGAAGAGTTCAAAAGAGCTGTTTATCAAGCCCTAAATATCATCCGTGTCTATACCAAAACCCCCGGCAGCAAGGCCGACCTGACCGATCCTATGATACTGGAGAAGGGCAGCACGCTGGGAGAAGCTGCCGAGAGCCTACACAAGGATTTCTATCAGAATTTGAAGTATGCTGTCGTCTGGGGCTCAGGAAAGTATGACGGGCAGAGGGTCAGCAAGGGACATGTACTTCAAGATGGCGACATAGTCGAGTTTCACATCTAGACTTATGCAGTTTTTCTGGCTCCAATAAATTGTAATATCCCCACTCCCAAGACTACCACCCCCAACACAACATTGGAGCAAGGGGCCGGGCAGACCATAGCAGCAATGACCAGTGCACCGAGAACAATTTGAGTAATGGCTAGCTTCATTATTGCCTCCTTTCTCAGCCTACTTCAGAACACATTTTATTGTTGTCGCGGGCATACTACAAGCCGCCATAAATTCTCCGCCAAAGCCTCAATATACTCTCTGTTTTCCAGCTTCGCCCGCCACTCTGATGGAATGGTTTCTATGCCGAGATATGCTCCAGAAATAGCCCCAGCCATGGCCGCTATAGTATCTGTATCGCCTCCCAAGCTGATAGCGTAAATCACGGTATCTTCATAGGATTGAGTCTGCCTCAGGAAGCAATAGATAGCCGTAGGCACCGACCTCGGCGCTTCTATACCATTTCCCAGCACGGCGACCACTTTCGCTTTATCTTGCTCGCCAATCAACTCCTTTATTTGGGCTACTTTTTCCTTGTATAAATGGTCCTGGACAAAATTCTGTAGCTTGTAGAGAAAATCTTCCTTGTCAATATCTTTATCTGAAGGCGTGTTGATAGCCAGAGCTACAGCGCAAGCCTGAAGTGCCGCTCCTTCTTTGCCCAACTTGTGAGAATGAGTGATGGAGCTTGATTGGTAAGCAATTTCCCTCAGCTTCTCCAGGTTACGGGAAAATAGAAGTCCTACCGGCGCTACCCTCATGGCTGAACCATTCCCGAAAGAGCCACCCCGGTAAAGTTTATTTGCGGCGCTATACCATGCCTCGCCATTCTTTATCATACGAAAAATTCTGGGAGGGCCTGGCCCATAGCCACGCCAAGGCTCAGCCTCATAATTCTTTATGAAGGTTTGTGCCAGGTGCTCACCATCAAAACCCTGGCTTTCTATCAGGGATTCGGCAACGCCAATGGTCATGTGGGTATCATCAGTGTAAATCAACCGCTTAAGCTTCACGGCAAGATAAACGATATCCTCGCTTCTGGCCATTCCCTTTCCTTCCCACCTGGCGCCCAAGGCATCGCCAATTGCAGTTCCTATCAGACATCCCAGGAATTTCGACTTTAGTGTTCCTTTATATAAGTCTCTCACTTCTTCATGCCACCTCTCTCAGCCAGTCTATAATTAGTGATCTTCAAGGTAAAAATGATCAGGCAGCAGCATTCAACAGTTGTTGCAATTTTCAAAGCCCTTTATTATACTTGGATTAGTGGTTATAAGCGTAGGTTACCACGCTCTAAGAAAGCTCTTCCGAGCTCATTTGCGAACGTTGGATGACCGAAACTCGAGCCAAGTATTATAAGAAAGGAGGTCATCCAATGGGATTTACAGACAAAACATTGCAATGTTCTGACTGCGGTGAGACGTTCATCTTTACCGCCGATGAGCAGGAATTCCATGCCAATAAGGGATATACCAATGAACCCAAGCGCTGCCCTACTTGTCGCGAAGCGAGAAGAAGCCAGCGCCGTAGCTTCAACGGATATAGATCCAGCCGACAAATGTATCCCGCCATATGTGCTGAGTGCGGTAAAGAATGTGAAGTTCCTTTTGAGCCTCGAGAGGGCAGGCCAGTATATTGTAGTGAGTGTTACAGCAAGATGAAATTGAGCAGTCGGCTGTGATTTAACACAGGCTGAGTTCAAGGGGGCTGGAACCAAACCCAGCCCCCGAAGGTTCAGAATCAGAATAATCCAGCGCGTTCTAAAAAGATTGGTTGCACGAAGGGTAGACTATAAAAATCGAAAGGGGGTTAACATTATGAACATATATGTAGGCAACTTATCCCGCGAAACTACCGAGGATGAATTACGTCAGGCATTTGAGACTTTTGGAGAGGTCTCATCGGTAAGCATCATTAAGGATAGATACAGCGGCGAATCTAGAGGTTTTGGGTTTGTCGAGATGGCAACGAAATCTGAAGCCGAGGCGGCAATTAGCGGGCTGAATGGAACATCATTGGGAGAGCGGACACTCAGTGTTAACGAAGCGCGCCCTCGCTCCGAAGGCGGCAGGCGACCATATGGCGGCGGTGGATTTGGGGGAGGAGGCAGGCGCCGTAGATATTAAATTACTAGTATTTTGTCAATTATAGCCCTTATCGCGGTAACCTGAAATTCCAGGCTGAGAATCACCGGCGGTGGAGTTTATCGCAGCTTCTTCGGAGCACTACTCTGTGAGGATGCCGAAGGCAATGCCTGCTGCTATTGAAACGGCCAAAGCCTGTTATAGCAGATTCCAGATTGCAGAGGAGGCGCAGGAGTATAATAAACTAAGAAATTCCATATTTAATTTGTTTTCTATGAATAGAGACCAAAGTATTACCTCTGGCTCAAAGCTTTATTCGCCCTTACACCACTTCTATTCATAGTTATCAGCATTTCAATTTATTACGGAGTATTGCCAGCCGAGTCTGATGAAGAGGCAAAGAACGCCTCTATAGTCCTGCTCGCCACTGCTGTTCTCGTCCTGTTGTTCTTCTGGTCAATCTTTCACAGAAAGTGTCAAAACTTTACAGCCAGGACTGAGATGCTTTTTGGGTGGACCACTCTCTATATATCAAGTTTGGCACCATCAAATAAGCAAGAGAAGCAGGAAGGGAGAAGGCACTACTGAGACTCTGGGAGTTCCGTTTTATCATCTCAACCAAAGATACAATGGAAATCGTGAGAAGCAAAGGAATACATATTGCGATTTCGCCAGACATTCTTGAGTCTTTCCTCAAGGGGTTGAATAAGGCAATAGCGGACTGGAAGAGAAGCCGAGGGACAGCTTGAAGTTGATAAAATTACTCAGGTTTTTTGCAAAATCGAATTTTTATGTAAACCGATAGTCTTCGTGCTATATCCAGGCACTGAAGGATTACCCTGCGGGAAGAGATGAGTCTCCCTCGATAGCCCGGTTGTCAACCTTTGCGAACACTTCGTAGCCAGGTAAGTTGTAGAGGGTACCTGCCATATGCAGAGTGCGCACTTTTAAGTTAGCCCTCGACTCGTGAAATACCATGCAAACTCTACTTAAGAGATCCACTTTCTCTTGATATTGTAGAGACTCAACAGAAATAACACGACACAGAACGCTCCGATGACAAGGAAATCCAGCGTGAGTGACATGATGTGCTCTCCGGTTATTGCACCATGGAGAATATCAACACCATATGTTATAGGTAGAATATAGGAAAGCGGCCTGATAAATACGGGTAGAGACATAATGGGAAAGAACAACCCACACAGGAAAATCATTGGGAAGCGAAAGAAGTTGGAGAATGTCTGGGCTTCAAATACTTCACTTACCGAAACTGCAATAAAAAGTCCGAAGAAGGTTGATACTACTGCGATCAGGAGAATAGCTGGAATAACCAGAGACCAGGTAATTCCCGAAAGGTCCGCCACGAAGACAGCGATAATCACCGGGACAAAAACATTGACAACACCAAAAAGAATAGCCCCGGAGGTTTTTGCCAGCATAAGGAGTTCCAGCGATATAGGTGCCAGCAGCAGCCTCTCAAAAGAGCGACTTCGCCTTTCAAAGGTGATAGTTACAGATAACACGGATGTCGTACCGAAAAGAATAGAAATGGTCATGACTCCCGGCAACAGAGATAGGACACTCTCCAGCCCACTACCGGACTTTATGAAGAACATGCCTGTCCAAACTATAGGGAATATTATGCCCCAAGAGATGTTAGGAGGCTTGAGGTAATAAGTCCGCATATCCTTGGCCAGGATGTTCCAGAAAGCAATCCAGTTTTTCATAGATTTCCCTCACCCCTCACCTTTCACTTCTCTTTTTTCATTAGTCCCGCTTCAATACCTGTGACCCGAACGAAAACATCTTCCAGCGACGGTACCTGCCGTCGCGCTTCGGTCATCTGAATACCCCGTTCTTCTAAGAAATGAACCAGTGGCCCGACGATAATTTGTTCTGCCGACTCGACTCTGACTTTTCCTTGATTCGTAGACTGAACATGATACTCAGGAAAAGCTTTGGCGATTTCTTCAGATATTCCTGGTTCATAATTAGAAATAGAAAGAACCAGAATGTTTTTACCCTTAACAGGCTGCAAAAGGTCGGCTGTGCGGTCAATCCGAACAATTCGTCCGCTAACGATGAAGGCAATTCGCTCACATAGCCGCTCTGCCTCCTCGATGTAATGGGTGGTGAGAAACACAGTTGTCCCTTTCCTGTGGAGAGAAGCGATTATCTGCCTCACTTGACGTGCACTGGCAACGTCGATACCTGTAGTAGGCTCATCGAGAAAAAGGATAGGCGGTTGATGAATGATACCAGCAGCAAAAGTAAGCTTGCGCTTCATACCCTTAGAATAGTTGGCAAACTTACGATTGGCAGCATCAGTAAGACCAACGATGGCCAGAAGATCCCGCGCCCGCTCTTGGCGTTCATTTTTCCGCATACCGTAAAGCGCCGCACAAAAACACAAGTTGTCGAAGCCAGTCAGCTCAGCATACAGGTTGCTCTCATCGGGAACAACACCGACCAGGTGCTGGGCTGCCTTAGGATTATGCGTACAATCTATCCCCCCGATGTTAATTGTGCCCGCATCTGGTCTAGCCAGACCGGTAAGCACATTTATAGTAGTGGTCTTGCCAGCTCCATTGGGACCCAGAAAGCCAAATAGCTCACCCCGTGCCACACTGAAACTGATATCATTTACGGCGACAACTTCCCCGTAACGTTTGGTCAGTTTAGATACCTCAAAAGCAATGGTGCTCTCTGATTGCATTTAACTGATCCCTCGTGGCTCTCCTGTGTGATGTCTCTCCTTTTTAACAGGGAGAGCACCCGATATTTGCTTTTGAGCCTGAATTAAGGCCTCCTGATTGATAAAATAGTGAATACGGTAACCGCGCCTTTCGCCTTTGACTAGACCTGTGGACTTAAGTACTCTAAGATGTTGGGATACTGCTGACTGTGTTATTCCCAGTCGATAGGCAAGAGCATTCACACAAAGAGCATTGGGCTCTTGTTGCTGGGAGAGAAGTCTCAGCAGCTTAAGCCGCGTCGGGTCTGCAAGGACTCTGAAGAGCGCAGCTTGTCCCTTAATGTCCGTACCACCTTTGTCCTCGATTATCAAATCTCCGTAAGTAATCGCTAATATACTTATACTAGCATTAAATAGGGAAAATACTCAACGTTCACCTCTAACCCCATATATGCAATACGCAGAACCTCGGCTCGGCGCATGTTCAAAGTCCTGCTCAGTCATGTCAACTGTTTACCAGCAGTAATCGAACGAAAAAATATGCCCATCACTTTCCTCCCTTTAGCAGGATTTCTTTTCAATTTCCCTCATTTTCAAGTAGACCATTGTTTTAATACCAAAAAGTGTTGTCGCTCGCAGGTCATCCAGGGCTTTCGCCTCTGTACTTCCCAGGCCGACCCTGGTCAAAGGTCACCAGATGCGATAGTAACTCTGACTACCATCATAGGCAATTACCATATAGCACGATCCTAACCAAAAAATTTCTTTTTAGTGGAAACTGCGGCCAAGGGAGCTATTGCTATCCACAGTGCAATATTTAGCAGCATAGCTGTAACGTAGTTAATATCCATACCGATGCCCAGCCTCACAGCGATAGCATCCCAGAGAAACATGAGGAAGAATGAACTCAAGAAGAAATCCGGTATCGACGCCAATACTCTGAAGTAACCCCTTGTAGCCCTCCTTTATTTATTCTTGTAGCACAGACTCGATTGCTCTTGATAAGCCTGTGAGAGGCTCTGGCAACCGCTCACAAACCCCTCCTACTTGCGGGAAAGTGAATACGCCCTGCACCTATGGGAATGATAGTCCAATCAGTACCTAAGCCCATACATGATACACATGGTAGACTAATGGCTTGTCATCACCCATAATATAGAGCGGAATATGTCAGCTAATTGGAGAGCGTCACCAATGATTGCCTCAGTTGCCTTTGTTGGAGTAACGGCAGTCTGGGGCTATACTTTTCTTGTTGTACAAGATGCCATAGCACACATAGCAGTCATGGACTTCCTAGCATGGCGCTTTATAGTAGCCAGTATTGTGATGATTGCCTTGCGTCCGACCTGTCTGCGTAACGTGACGCGTCTCGAATTACTGCGTGGCATCGGATTGGGCACAGTACTTGGGCTAGGTTATATCGTTCAAACATACGGCTTGCGCTATACATCCGCAGCTACTTCGGGCTTTATTACCGGCATGTTTGTCGTTCTTGCCCCAGTTATGTCATGGATATTACTTCGCCGTAAAACCAATCGAAATACCTGGATGATCGTAGCACTGGCTACTGTGGGCTTAGCATTACTCAGCTTCAACGGTTGGTCAATTGGAATCGGTGAATTGCTCACACTAGTATGCGCCGTATTTTTCGCTGTCCATATAGTCGGTTTAGGTGAATGGTCATCAGAATACAAACCGTACTCCCTCGCCCTGCTCCAAATTGCGACCGTTGCCGTAATATCACTCATAGCTGCCACCCATAAAGGAATTACTGTGCCGTCCGACCCAGGAGTATGGAAAGCTGTAATGATTACAGGGATACTAGCAACCGCTGTGGCTTTTTTTGTACAGACATGGGTTCAGTCTCTTATATCACCAACGCGTGCAGCTGTGATAATGACAATGGAGCCGGTCTTTGCTGGATTATTTGCTATTGTCCTTGGTGGAGACCAGTTGACACTGCGAACTCTGGGTGGTGCAGCATGCATACTGGCAGCAATGCTTATCATCAATCTAAGATCAGGACGGAGTGTTGCCGGGCAAAAAACATAATAGCCTCTAAGCCCACATGATTACAACGTTGAGTCGCTAAGAAGAAACGGTTCCCAAACTTCTATTTGGCAGGTAGTGGAGTGAACCCCTGAGGCTGGACATTTTAGGTTGGGAGGATTAGGAAGGTCTGGCAGGGTCAGAGTATAATCGAGAGGAGAAAAGACCTTGCCATAAGGAATCAAGGAAGTTTCAGCTTAGAGTTCAAGCGTCAGGTAGATTGAAGAGCTGATGAGTGGGGAAAGCGGTCCTACGCGGCTGTGTCGGCGACATAAAATCGCTCCAAGATTGCTCTACCACTGGAAGAAACAATACAGCCGGGGTAAGTTTAATAACGAACCTGCCGAAGAATGGTCTCTGCGGGACAGAGTAGAGAAGCTGGAGAGGCTGGTAGGCAAACTTGTCCTAGAAAACGATGCGAATATGAGACCTGCCAGGACGTGGTAATCAGGCTTCCCTATTTTCTTGAGGAGGTCTATAATCAAAAGAGACTTCACTCAGCACTTGGTTACCGACCACCAGATGAATTTGAAGAGGTATTGCTTAATCGGGAGAATAACAAGATACCCCGCCAGACTCTCCTAACACTATCTGTCCAATTAGAGGGATGCAGTCCACAAGAATTAAAGAAAGGAGGATAACTATTGAAGATTACTGATATAAAGACTTTCTTTGTAGATCCTGGTGTTACCGTAGATCTTGGCGACACCAAGAATTGGTTATTTATAAGGATAGAGACTGATGAGGGGATATATGGTTGGGGAGAGTGTTACACTTTATTGGATCGTGAGAAAAGCATTGCAGCCTATGTAAACCATATTGGACATTACCTTATTGGCCGAAATCCCCTCAACATCAAGCATTTCACAACGGTTATGTACGAAGATTACGCTGACAAACAGGGGGCTATGGACTATTTTTGTGCTATCAGTGGTATAGAGCAGGCTCTCTGGGATATCGTCGGCAAATGGCTTAACACCCCAGTCTACAATCTGCTTGGTGGACCCTGTCGAGATAAAATAAAAGTTTATGCAAATGGATGGTGGGAAGGTGCCCGTACGCCAGAGGAGTTTGCTCGTAAGGCTACTCAAGTAGTAGAAAGCGGGTTTAAAGCGCTAAAGTTTTACCCATTCGACGGTTTGAAACAAACCTATATCAGCAAGCAGAAAGAGCAATTTGCTATTGAGAAAGTCAGGGCAGTGCGAGAGGCAATTGGGCCAGATATTGATCTGATGATTGATGTCTATCGCATACTATCGCCATTGTATGCTATCAAGGCTGCTCGGATGCTGGAAGAGTTTAAACCTTTCTGGTACGAAGAACCCATTGCACCTGATAGTATAGACGATTTGGCAGAAGTAAGGAGAAACATAAATATCCCCATAGTAACTGGAGAGGCACTTTATACAAAGTCAGACTATCGGCAGGTATTTGAAAAGAGAGCCGCAGACATTATTAACCCCGATGTATGCAGCTGCGGAGGTATCCTGGAAATGAAGGAAATTGCGGCTATGGCTGAGCCGTATCAAGTTATCGTATCACCCCATAATTATAACAGCAACACTATCGGTCTGGCGGCTTCTCTTCATGTCTCGGCATGCATACCAAACTTCCTTATTCTGGAATACTTTGTTAATTTCAAGGTCAGAAGTGATGAAATTTCAGTAGGTCCGCTTAATGTTGAGGACGGCTACATAAGTATACCGAAAGGTCCTGGCTTAGGAGTGGAGATTAATGAGAAGGCTCTAGCTAGATACCCTTATCGGGACTTTGTTAATCCTGCTGTTCGATCGCGCTGTGATGAAAGTTCATGAAGCTAAACCACAAGATCGTATGGGTAATAAAACAACAGATTTATTGTAAAGCATTTAAATAGTGACAACCTTGCAGGGTATAATTAAAAGACAAGCTCTTAAAATACCTCACAACTATAACGATTTACTCCCAGCCACTTAGCGTCTGGATTATGCCAGTAGATAGTCCTGACTTCAGATTGTGGATAGCAAATTGCTCTCCTGAAGCTGTGGGGATTACACTTAATACCAGACTCTTTACTTAGTCGTTTTAGCATAGTCATAATACCAGCTATGCTTATCTCACAGCTATCATGGGTGCTAAACCATTCACTTACCAGGCCATTACCAGCTATAGAACCTTTCTGCATCTGTTACCCTTCCCTAATTAGTGAGGGCATAACGGCAAAATTCAATAGCCTTCTTACTCCATCCTTCTAATCGTGTGAATATGAGCCTTTCAAAGAGCTCTTTTGTGAATTTTTGTGATTAACTTGAAGCTAGATTGATGGTGGGCAGTAGTGGACTTGAACCACTGACCTCCTGTGTGTAAGACAGGCGCTCTCACCACTGAGCTAACCGCCCATAGCACGCCTGGCGGGATTTGAACCCGCGACCTCAGCCTCCGCAGGGCTGCGCTCTATCCAGCTGAGCTACAGGCGCATACAGCCCTCAAAATGGTGCCGAAGGAGGGATTTGAACCCTCACGCCCTTAAGGGCACTACGCCCTGAACGTAGCGCGTCTGCCTTTCCGCCACTTCGGCATCTAACCCCCTACCTAAAATTCTCTCTTCCCTAGGGATACAAAAATTATTGCCAATAATCCCAATATATTGAAGGGAATAAAGGCACAAATAGCTCCAGCTAAGGACAGCCCGAAACTCTTCATTTTTACAGCCGAGATGCCACCCACTATGGCTATTATGCCCAGAACAACTAGAATTCCTCCCCCAATAAATATCCACGACACCATTGGGAACATATGTATAGTAAGAGCACCGCCACAGTTAGGAGGCAATAAACGAGGTGATTCCCAGAATGGCAAACAGCCAACGATTCCCCAAACCACCAGCGCTCCTCCAACAATTATCTCAAATGCTCCGGCTATTATAGACAGAATCCCGCCAGCACTAAGCAAGCCCTCTCTACTTTCGTTCATTTGTTGACCTCCCTTTTATCAAAGTTTATGGTGGGCGATACTGGATTTGAACCAGTGACCTCTTGCGTGTGAAGCAAGCGCTCTAACCGCTGAGCTAACCGCCCAAAATCAAAGCTAATCTGCGCTTGAAATCGGACACCTCCTAGACAAGATATTTTTGAGCGTTGCTGAACTATATCAAAAATCAACGTCTCTCGCCTCCCTCTCACTTCAAATTATATACACGCATTGTTCTAGCAGTCAAACTATCTTTCAGTTTTGCCGACTTTCCGACCAAAAACTAAACTCATGGTAGCTCAAACCAAGCTATCCCAGCCACGTAAGAGGCAAGGGTAAATTCAACCTTCTCCTTATAAAATGAGCATGTGCGGAGGCCGAGATACATAAGTAACATCTCTGAAAAAGCCCACCGTGTCAAGTTTCCCAGACAGGCCATTTCCCACACACCTCTCCACACCCCTTAGGGCACAATATTACTATTCAGGCTGGGGCTGCCCAATCACTCTTTCGCCTATCTCAAGCCGGTTACCCAAGACGGGCTTACCCCATGCATCAGCTATCTTCTCCATATCCTGGAATGTTCGTCTTTCTTTCAACATATCTGCTCCAATTCATAGAGAACTGAGAGATAACCATCAAGAGCCATCCGTCATATTTCAGGGAGTGGAAGGGGGCCTTAGTAATTCCTTACCTTGCTTACCGAAGAGGTCACTGAAGCTCTGAGTTATATTATTCTTAGCTAGAATAGTATGAATTCTGTTCTTCATCCCTGTCTGGATTCTCACCAGTCTGGCGTGATAGCGAAGGAGTTGGCGCTGGATGCAGACGCCTCCCTTTGGAACGATTGAAAAAGAACTTGCTAAAATCCGCAGTCCAGTGTTACCCATGTGGTCAGCCAGCACACAGACTTTATCTTTCTAGCGTAGTATGTTAATCTAGGCCATACTTGTTCCCTGAGCGCCAAAGAAGAGGAAGTGAGGCCACAAAGGAAATTGAGGCGTTGTCTGGGAATGTCAATAATAATCACTTTGACCGTGGCGCCGTGGAATTAAGCTGAGCACATGAAAACCTTAATTCAATGTGATTTTGACGGTACAATTACCGAAAAGGATGTTAGTTTCTTTCTCTTGGATGCTTTTGCCCAAGGAGATTGGCGGCAACTGCTGCGCGAGTATAAAGAGCACAAGATATCTGTAGGGGAGTTCAATACCAGAGCTTTTGCTATGGTTAAAGCCGATAAAGCTACGCTGCTTGAGGCTCTGAAAGGTAAGATTAAGGTGCGAGACGGGTTTCACGAACTGGTAAATTACTGCCTGAGAAAAGGCTTCAGATTGGTCATCGTAAGTAACGGTCTGGACTTTTACATAAATGCCATTCTGAAAGACCTAGGCTTGGAAAACATCGAATGGCATGCTGCGAAAACTACCTTTCACCCCGCAGGGATGAAAGTTCAGTACATAGGACCTGATGGCAAGCGATTAGAGGATGGCTTTAAGGAGTCGTATATAGAATTGTTTCTGAAGCTAGGATACAGGGTAATATATGCAGGAAACGGCGACTCCGATATTGCCCCGGCGAGATATGCCCACCACATTTTTGCTACCGGCGACCTGCTTACATATTGTAGGGGAAACAACCTTGACTATAGACCCTTTGAGAGCTTCATTGATGTCGTCAGAGAGCTGAAACAGTTATCATAATTCCAATTATGACAAAAACAGAATAGCAAAGCATAAACCACTGCCAGAACTATTCCAAGACAAACTGACCTGCCCCCAACAGCGATACCACTTGTTAAGTCATTCCTCTCGGTCGCCTGCTGTTGCCCTCGTGAGTGTATTTGTCGGCTACCTTATGACGGGTAAGCTATTCACCTTCTAGCCTATTTCCTGAAGCTTCTGTTTGCCTTTTTCTTCCGTTTTACTAGCCCTGTGATGGGAGTGTGTCAGAGGTGGTCCGCGGAAGCAATCCCGTACTGTGGCAAGTAATTGGAAGAAAGAAGTCGACAACCCGAAGAAGCTTCTTAGTGATACCAGCTGGAACGACTCCGAGGTTGCTTGCTCGCATAGTGGACAAGGAGCAGTTCTCTGAAATAAATATCCCTGCCGAATACTACGTCGGATGGGAAGATATGCAGAGGATGATTAAGGAGATGCTTAGAAACTGCCATAAGATAGCTATGGAATATTCGCCTAACGGATCGATACCTGCAATGTCCTGGGTAGATTGAGGAACTCTTGAACTGATTCGATCGCTCGCAACCATATTCAGCGCGCTGGTCATGGCCAACATTTCTTGCATCGTACAGGGCATAGCCTTGGGCACAGGGTCATCTTTGCATGCCCTTGGAGTCAACCTTGACAATCTCGAAACTCATGATACCCGGAGGATATTGGTAGGAAATAGTTTTTCTGTCGAGCCTGGAATCTATTTAACCGACTTCGGTATTAGGTCGGAGATCAACGTCTACGTGAGTGAAAAGGGACCGATAATAACGACTCCTGTTCAAAACGAAGTGGTAAAGCTGGAGTAGGCATGAGGAACGTACCCAGTTTCACAAGGCTTACCTATCTTATTCCAGAAACCCCTTACTGGCTCTTTCTTGGCGACGGTGCATCTGTCGAATCTGGAGGATATACTACTCCGATATAGCTTGGGGCATCCTAAGAAAGCCATACGGAACGAAGCCCCACAAAGAGCTCAATAAGCTGTTTGAATGTGAGTACGGGAAACCTTCTAACTTTGCAAATGTTTTGGAGGCTTTAGGGGGTCAGGTCACTCTGACGCAAAATGCAGAACCTTGCTCATTTCATGTCAATACCTGCAGGATTGCACAAGATGGCGGATTGTATGCTTCATCGACTGTATGCATCTCCAATTTGGCAGGAAATGTGTGTACAGTATAAAGTCCTATTTCTACCGCTGTAATAATTCACTCTTTCGAAAGGCAACACATATGCCGACCAGAATAAGAATACCACCGCCAATCTCGCTGAGGGTTGGTATTTCTTTCAATATTAGAAAGGCGAGAATAGTTGCCCCAACCGGTTCGCCAAGGATGGCGATAGTAATCAGCGTGGCCGGCACGAAGCGCAGCGACCAGTTGAACGCAGAATGACCTATTAATTGTGGCACTACTGCTAGTAACGCTAACATAGCGTAGGTGGTAGGGGAATAACCAACCAGACGATAGCCAAAGGCAAGAGTTGATAACAACAGGAGCATGGCTGCTGAGCTATATACCAGAGATGCATAGCTCAAGAATCCAATGCTTCGCCGGAGTTTGCGTCCGATGAGCAGGTAACCAGCAACCGCTAGCGCACCAAGGAACGCTAGGATACCGCCGAATAGTGGATTGGTACCTAGTCTCCAATTGCCAAAACCAATAAGAACCGATCCGATGAGCGATATCACGATTCCTACAATTGTCTGTTTGCTCAATTTCTCTTGGAACAAGAGATATGAAGCAATCGCCACAAAAATGGGGCTGGTCGTTACCAACATTGCTGAAGTTGCTACTGAAGTGTAGCTGAGTGAGGCTATCCACAACCCGAAGTGGAGCGCTAAGAATGCACCTGAAAGCAATGCCATCATTGTGGTTCGTCGCGATAGATGTCGTAATTCGCTACTAGAATACACCCAAGCCACGGGAATAATAATCAAAGAAGCTAGGCAGAGGCGGTAGGTGGCAATAACAAGAGGTGGGGCCTCGGCGAGGCGTACAAAGATAGCGGCGAAGGAGACGGATATTACCCCTATTGTCAGAACCAAATATTGCCGCTTCATGCGCGATATCAATATACAATCAAGGTATGCTTATGACCAAACACGATACGAAGGCATCAACAAGCAAGTATTGAGTCTTCATCCTATGGTGAAGGTATGGGAGGAAATCATGCCATGCCTACTTGACATGAATAGAAGCTGCAAGCGTTTTTATCATAATTCCAACTCTGAAGAAATTTTCTTTATAGCTTCGACCCCCAGGGCGATGAACTCTTCTAGCTCCAGTCCGATTTCCTGGCACTGAGCTACTTGTTCCCGCTTAACTCCAGAGGCAAAACTTTTTTCTCGAAAGCATTTCATTACCGATTTAGTGGTTAATCCGCTTAGTTTATCAGGGCTAACCAGCGCAGCAGCAGTGATGAGCTCACTCAGGGGGGTAGCACAAAAAAGCGCCTTATCTAATTTCGTTTCACGGGGAATGCCATGAGCTTCGTTATGGCACAAAATGGCGTGAGCCATAGCATCACTGGCTCCAAGCTCCTGGGCAATGTCGGCACCCAATTTGCCATGGCTACTCATATCTCCCTCAACAAGCTCTATATCTATATCATGGATAAGCCCGGTAATACCCCATTCCTCTTCATTCTCTCCCAACCTTTTAGCTAAAGTCCGCATAATAGCCTCGGTGGCTAACATATGCCTGACCATATTCTTATCTTGGACATTGTCGTGGATGGAATCAAGAATGGCGTCCCTCTCGAGCTTTGATTTCATGCTAGTATCTTTCCCCTCGCCGCTTAGCACTCCCTACTATCATTCTAAGCATCCAGACTTTTTCCCTTCGTTCCACGAAGGGTCACGGTGACAAAGTAGATACCTTCTCCCTCTGCGGCAATAATATACCACGTAAATACTGCCCTGTGAAGGAGGCATCGTTTTGGGTCAATTCCTCAGGCGTGCAGGCATCCACAAGATAGCCGCCATCGTCTCCCGCTCCAGGGCCTAAGTCAATAACCCAATCGGCGTTTTTGATTACATCCAGTTGGTGTTCAATGACAACCACTGTATTCCCATAATCCACCAGCTGTTGCAGCACCTTCAGGAGGCAAGCAATATCTGAGAAGGAAAGTCCGGTAGTCGGCTCATCCAATATATAAAGCGTTTTGCCTGTGGAGCGTCTAGATAGCTCAGTAGCTAATTTTACCCGCTGTGCTTCGCCCCCAGAAAGAGTCGGTGCCGGCTGCCCCAAGCAAATATAGCCCAAACCTACATCTCGGAGGGTTTCCAGCTTTTTCTTGATATTTGGGAAGTGATCAAAGAAAAGCAAAGCTTCGTCCACCGTCATATCCAGAATTTCGGCGATGTTTTTCCCTTTAAAGTGGATTTCCAGCGCTTCACGGTTGTATCTTTTCCCTTTGCATTCCTCGCAAAGAACGGTGACATTGGGTAAAAACTGCATCTCAATCTGGACATAGCCCGCTCCCTGACAGGCTTCACACCGTCCTCCTTTTACATTGAAGGAAAAACGCCCCTGGAGATAACCACGCATTCTTGCTTCAGGAACGTTAGCAAAAAGTGCTCGAATAGGGGTGAATGTTCCGGTATAGGTAGCTGGATTGCTTCGGGGGGTACGACCAATCGGTGATTGGTCAATATTAACCACCTTGTCGATATGCTCAATACCAATGATACTATCACATTCGCCCGGTCTCTCTTTGGCTCGATAAAGAAGCCGAGCCAGCCTTTTATACAGGACTTCATTAATGAGGGAGCTTTTGCCGCTTCCGGAAACGCCAGTAACACAAACAAACTTCCCCAGGGGGATATGGACATCAATATTTTTCAGGTTGTTCTCCCTAGCACCTTTGATTACCAGCTCTTTTCCCAAGCCAGAGCGCCGCTCAAGTGGTAGGGGAATCTGCTTTGCCTTGCTGAGGTACTGCCCCGTGATTGATTGAGAGCAATCCATTATGTCTTGAAGTGTCCCCGTGGCAACGACTTCACCACCATGTTTGCCAGCCCCGGGCCCCAAGTCAATAATGTGGTCAGCAGCTCTCATCACAGCTTCGTCGTGCTCTACGATGATTATAGTGTTATCCAGGTCTCTGAGGCGCTTCAGCGTAGCTATAAGGCGAGAACCATCAGCAGGATGCAAGCCCACCGTGGGCTCGTCACAAATGTAAAGGACACCGCTAAGCCCGCTGCCAATCTGGGTAGCCAGGCGAATTCTTTGCGCCTCCCCACCGCTCAATGTTGCCGAAGGGCGATCCAAGGTTAAGTAGCTCAGCCCTATGTCTCTAAGAAAGCTCAACCGAGCCTGAATCTCCTTGATAATTTGTCTGGCTATGATGAGTTCCCGGGGACTGATTTTGCCACCCAGTTGCTCCACCCAATTCAAAGCCTCCGTAACAGGCAAGATAGTAACATCCATAATATTTTTGCCCGCGATAGTAACAGCTAAAGACTCTGGCTTCAGCCTCCTCCCCTGACAGGCAGGACATGGGGTGGATGCCATATAGCTCTCAATATCCGCTCTGACACTATCAGAATCCGTCTCTTTGTAGCGACGCTCCAGGTAGGGTATGACACCCTCAAAATTCGTATAGTACTGACGCATTCTGCCATGGCGATCCTCGTACGTGGCAAGAACTTTTTCGCCCCCGTCACCATAGAGAACCAGGCGCAATTGTTCTTCGGTTAAATCCTTTACTGCAGTGGACAGAGAAAATCCGTGGCGGCGACTCAGGGACTGCAGTATGCTGCTATACCAGGTACTGAGCTGCCCATTTCTTGACCAGGGCTGGATAGCCCCTTCAGCCAGACTCAGGCTCTTGTCAGGGATGACTAAATTAGGGTCAATTTCCAATTTACAGCCCAGTCCCGTGCAAGCAGGACAGGCTCCGTAAGGGCTATTAAAGCTAAATGTTCTGGGAGCAATTTCCCCCAGGTTTATGCCACAATAGACGCAGGCAAAATGCTCCGAGAAAAGCGATTCCCCACCATCCAGGACTTTGACAAGCACCACTCCCAACCCCAGTTTCAGTGCTGTTTCAACAGAGTCAGCAAGCCGAGCAGCATTTTCATTCCCCTCTATTCGTAGTCTATCTACTACTACCTCTATGGTATGTTTCTTATTCTTATCTAACTGGGTTACCTCGGATAGGTCGTAAATTCGTCCATCAACCCGAACCCTGACGAACCCTGCCTTTTGTAAATCCTTCAATATCGTTTGATGCTCACCCTTGCGGTCCCTGACCAGCGGTGCCAGAATCATGATGCGGCTACCATCGGGTATCTCCTGTACGGCATCAACAATTTGCTGCACTGTTTGACGCGAGATTGCCCTTCCGCATTTAGGGCAATGGGGATGCCCGATGCGTGCAAAAAGAAGCCGCAAATAGTCATAGATTTCAGTCATCGTGCCTACAATAGACCTCGGGTTATGAGACGACCCTTTCTGGTCAATGGATATAGCCGGACTCAGCCCTTCAATATAATCAACGTCTGGTTTCTCCATCTGCCCCAGGAATTGACGGGCATAGGCAGAAAGGGATTCTACATAGCGGCGTTGCCCCTCAGCATATATGGTATCGAAAGCTAAAGAGCTTTTTCCTGAGCCAGAAACACCAGTGATAACCACCAGTTTGTTCCGGGGGATAACGACATCTATGTCCTTAAGGTTATGCTCTCTAGCACCCTTAACAAATATGGCATCCGGCATGATGCTCTATTGTAACACCAATGCTGGCTGCTCTCAAAAGGGATTCTCCTCAGGCCGTTTAGCAACTCGAAACGTTATTGTGAGTTCTTCGCCGGCTGGACAAACAAGCTCACCTTCGGAGATAAACGTGATTGGGGCAGGTTTAGAGAATGAATAAAACCTCTTGCTCTCATTCGAGCACTATATATGCAGTGATCGCCGACTGAGACTATTTATCACTATTGCCAGTCCTCATCTGCGCGCCATATATCTTTTGACTTGTGAAAGTTTGGTTGATAGACTTTCTAGAGAGACAAATGTCTACACTGCCGAAATCAATTGGAGGAAGATTCCCGTATCGACTAATGTAATGACTCCCTCTGGTTGTTGCGGTGGGACATGCGCTAAAGCGCGCTAGGGCAGCTATTAAGCTCGCCTTGAAACAAGTGAGAAGAAAACACGAATAAGGAGACAATAAGATGCGGAAACACCTACCGACATATGATGAAGCACTATCACTTTTAAAGGAATTTAACCAGGACGAGAGCTTACTTAAGCACGCCTACAGCGTTGAGGGAGTGATGCGCTACATGGCACGCAAGGCAGATGAGGGCGAGGAGAAATGGGGCATCGTTGGACTGGTACATGACCTGGACTATGAGCGTTTCCCAGAGCAGCATTGTAGCAAAGTGAAGGAAATACTGGAGGAGCGAGGTTGGCCAGAGGAATACATAAGAGCGATTGTATCTCACGGCTGGGGTATATGTAGTGATGTTGAGCCACAAAGTAAGATGGAGAAGACATTATATGCTGTTGACGAGCTAACCGGGCTTATCTCAGCAGTAGCCCTGGTCCGCCCCTCAAAGAGCGTGGCAGACCTCGAAGCCAGGTCGGTGATGAAGAAATGGAAGGACAAAACATTTGCTGCTGGTGTCAACCGCTCCGTGATTGAAAAGGGAGCAGCAATGCTCGAGATGGAACTAACAGAGCTGGTCACAGACATCATTATGGGGATGCGCCAGGTGGCTGACAAAATAGGACTGTAGTCTACGAGATTGCTGCGGCTAAATCAGGCCATCAAAATGCATTATTACCGGCGCCAGCATTAGTGAAATCACCGACATCAGCTTGAGCATTATGTTCAAAGAAGGCCCGGCGGTGTCTTTCATGGGGTCCCCAACTGTATCTCCGACGACACTGGCTTTGTGAGCATCAGAACCCTTGCCTCCGAACTTACCTGCTTCAATCCATTTCTTGGCATTATCCCAGGCACCACCAGCGTTGTTCAGGGTGACAGCGAGAATAAAACCGGTGACCAAGGCACCGATAAGAAAGCCGGCAAGGGCGTATTTGCCCAGAACCACTCCTACAATCACAGGTGCAACTATCGTCATTATTGAAGGAAGTAACATTTGCCTCAATGATATTCTGGTGGCAATATCTACGCACTTGCCGTACTCGGGCTTGGCTGTCCCTTCCATCAAGCCCTTAATCTCACGCCACTGCCTACGAACTTCCTCTATAATCGCTGACGTTGTTACTCCCACCGACTTCATCGTCATAGCGCAAAAGATAGGAGGCATAACGGCACCTATGAATATACCGACGATAACTGGCACGCTTAGCAAGCTTAATGCCTCAGGCAATATCAGTTTGCCTTCGGAGACTGTCACTATGCCTACAGCCATAGCGAAAGCCAGGATCAAGCCCAACGAATTCATAGCCGCAGCACCAATGGCGAACCCCTTACCTGTAGCAGCGGTGGTATTGCCCAGAGAATCCAGAGCATCAGTTCTCTCACGCACCTCATCCGGTAACCCTGCCTGGGTGGTTATACCACCGGCATTGTCAGCTATAGGTCCATAAGCATCGGTAGCCAGTGTCACACCCAACGTGGACAACATACCGACACAGGCCAGAGCCACGCCATAGAAATTGCCAAACTGGAAGGCTACGACAATCGCTATGGCTATCAGGACTATTGGTGGCCAGGTGCTCATCAGACCGGTGGCAAAGCCTCGGATAACGGTAGCACCGGCTCCGGTGGTGGAGGCTTCAGAGATTTCTTGCGTCGGCTTGAAGGCATAAGAAGTAAAGTAGTTTGTGCTTTCCCCTATCAAGGCGCCGGCTACTAAGCCGGCAAGCATAGCCCAAAAAAGAGCCAGGTTGGCACCCAAAAAGCGAATCACCAGAAAGCCGAACACCGCCGTCAGTATCGTGGCTCCAAGCGTGCCGCGGCGCAAAGCTGCCAGGAGGGCAGACATGTCTATCTTCTCTCCAACTCTGACCAGAAAGCAGCCAATTATGGAGGCTACAATGCCACCTGCCATAATTAACATTGGCAACCACCAGGCAGCTTGTAGAGCAGCCTCGGCTGAGAATCCATGGAATAGATTTGTCACCCACGGTGCTACTGCCACACCAACAGTGGTGAGGGTCATGGTAGCGATGACGGTCTCTACATAAGACTCGAGCAGGTCGGCACCCATGCCGCAAACATCACCGACATTGTCCCCGACATTATCAGCTATAACCGCGGCATTCCTGGGGTCATCCTCCGGTATCCCTGCTTCCACCTTACCCACCAGGTCAGCCCCGGCATCCGCTCCTTTGGTGAAAATCCCACCACCGACCCTGGAAAAAAGAGCCACCAGTGAAGCACCGGTGCCGTAGGCTGGAATGATATACAAGAATTGAAAATCAGGGAGGTCATGCCAGGCAAAATAAAGAATGGATAACCCTATGAGACCGACGCTCACCACCGTCAGCCCCATGACTGCTCCGCCTCTGAAAGAGACTCTCAGCCCCTGATTCAGGCTCTGCTGTGCTGCTGCACAAGTCCTGCCATTGGCCCTGAGTGCCATACTCATGCCAGCGTAGCCAGCACCCATAGAACATATAGCGCCAAATAAAAAAGCCACAGACATTCTCCAGCCTAAATCAGGAACGACTGCCAGAATAATGGCTATTATGGCGACAACAATGCCCAGCGTACGATATTCCCTGTAAATAAAAGCAAGCCCCCCCTCTTTAATAGCGCTGGAAATTTTCCTGATCTTCTTCGAGCCCTGATCTTGCCTCAGAACATAACGTGCAAAGTATGCCACCACGCCTGCCCCCACAAACCCCACAATTACACAAATCCAGACTAAATCCATAGCCTTACCTCCTCTACAGGCACGAAATTAGGACACTTAAGTCAGGTCCAGATGCCCGCTTTTATTTGCTAAAATATACATGAAAGAGATGTAAGTCTAATATAAACAAATTCTATCCGTCAACGATTCCGCAACACAACCCTTTGTTTACCAACTATAAGATTTGAGGTAAAATAGATTTGTTTCGCGGGAGTAACTCAGTGGTAGAGTGCCTGCCTTCCAAGCAGGGTGTCGCGGGTTCGAGTCCCGTCTCCCGCTCCACACAAGTGTGGTTGCCATGAAAAATGGAACCTTTCATGGCTGAAAGGATGGGCTCGTAGCTCAGTGGCAGAGCGGCCGGCTCATAACCGGTTGGTCGCAGGTTCGAATCCTGCCGAGCCCACTACGTAACAAGCCAGACAAGTACCTGCTGCAGCTTCCACATTTCACTCCCCAACATTTTCTCTATTCTGTGGCCACTGGCATGCCAAGAAAGTCTCCACACACCTGTAAATTCTTCCCGCGAAGATAGTGCCGATCGGCAAGAGATTAGATACATGTCAAATCATTTAAGTATCTAACCCAACAGAGGATTGCTTAATCATATAATTTCTAACTATATGAGGTGCCAGCTTCTTGTAGATGTCAGCCTGCGGGGTTTTCTTCTTTTCCTGGTAAACCCTATACAGCTTTTCCAACCGGGC
>JAGHCA010000066.1 GCA_021160725.1 Dehalococcoidia bacterium
TCACTTAACCAGTATCACGACGGCTATTTAGATTCCTATATCAATTTCCACCGGACTTGTTTCTTCCCCGTGTCTGTTATTGACCATAGAGGCAGGATTAAGAAGACTTATCCTTATGAGGAGGTGATGACACTCTATAAACGATTAATGAATATGCCCAAGGCTGAGGGCTACCTGCGTCCCGGCGTAACTCTGGAAAAACTCGGGACAATTGCAAATCAAATGAGCGATAATCAATTTGCAGAAAGGATGGTAAATGCTCGTTCCAAGCTCTTTCAGCAAATCACAAGATTTGCTGAACGAGTTGCCTGAAACCTTTCTTTCAGGCTCATTTTTCAATTAGAATAGACTCTTTTAGCTATTGGATCCTATAAGTAGTTAGCTTCTTAAGAAGTGATATAATTGAAATACAGTGAAGCAGCAAATTAAAAATATCCTCCGACATCATAAGAAAAAGATGATTGCCGGTAAAAACCTCAAAGCTTCGGCAGTGCTTATACCTCTTTTTCATAATCAAGGGCAATACCATATCCTGTTTACTGAAAGGAGTAAAGAGATAGGTCTTCATGAAGGACAGGTCTGCTTTCCTGGTGGTACTCACGAGCTATCTGATTCCAACCTGCTCCAGACTGTCCTCAGGGAAACTGAAGAAGAGATAAGTTTAAAGGCCGAAGATGTTGAAATTTTAGGAGAGCTTGATGACATCACAACCCTTACCAGCAACTATGTTATTTCACCTTTTGTCGCTTTCATGCTTCACCCTTACTCTTTAAATATCAATAACATAGAAGTCGAGAGAGTCTTTTCTGTTCCCCTGTCATTTTTTATGGATAAGTCCAATTTTAAGCAAGATTCTTACGAATATGAATACAAAGGGCATATTATTTGGGGAGCTACTGCTAGGATTTTAAGACAGTTCATAGATTTACTAACAGCTGAGGGTGGGGCTTAGCACTAGTCATTTCTTCTCTTTAGCTTTGATGCTGATTCTCTTGGGTTTTGCCTCTTCGACTTTGGGTATAGTAAGAGTTAGAACACCATTCTCCATCGCCGCCTCAGCCTTATCCGTTTTAAGCCCACTGGGAAGGGCTACGCTGCGAGAAAAAACGCCATATCTTCTCTCTTGATAGAGGTAATCCTCTTTCTTTATTTCCTGCTCCGCTTTGCTCTCCCCCTTAATAGTCAAGGTTTCACCGGTGATATCGATGTTTATATCCTCTGGCTTGACCCCCGGCAGTGATGCCTTCACCACTACCTCATTGGGAGTCTGATAGATATCCAGGGCTGGCATTACTGTCTCACCAAAGTCACCGATGAGACGTGAGGGGCGAACAAAGCTGTCCTCGAATAGCCTGTCCATTGCCTGTCTCAGGCTCATGAGCTCGCTGAAGGGTTGCCATCTCTCTATAGCCATCTGTCATACACCTCCTTTCTTTAATTTTGATTTCGATTGAGCCCCACTCTCAGCTCAAGTGATATTATAAAAAAGTTAACAAATTTTGTCAAGTAGTTTTACAATATTTGACAAAATATTTAATTAGTTTTATAATTACACAAAAATATCTTTAGATAAGAAAAATGGCAAGCAAGGATTATTATCAAATTCTGGGCGTAAACAGGACTGCTTCTGAAAAAGAAATCAAGCAAGCCTATCGACGTCTGGCACGCAGATATCATCCTGATATAAACCCCGGCGATAAATCGGCTGAGGCTAAGTTTAAGGAGATAAATGCGGCTTATGAGGTACTCTCTAATCCTGAAAAACGAAAGAAGTATGACCAATTTGGTGAACAATGGGAATATGCCGAACAATTTGCTAAATCTAGGGGGCAAGAGAGGGTCAGATGGGATTTTGGCAGGGGTGGCACAACTTTCGAGTATGGTGACCTGAGCGATTTCGGAGATATTTTCTCAAGGCTGTTTGGCGATTCCGGTATCGACTTCAGATCGAGGCGTAGGCCACGGCGTGGTCAGGATATAGAGTCCCCTGTCGAGATAACCCTTGAAGAAGCTTACCATGGCTCTACGCGTATTATACAGCTTCAGACCGAGGAACTTTGCACAGCTTGTGGCGGCACGGGCAGAGTAGGCAATCGAGTCTGCACTATTTGCAATGGCACCGGTGGAAAAATAACTCCCAAGCGCCTGGAGGTTAAGATTCCAGCGGGAGTTAGAGACGGATCAAGAATTCGCATAGCCGGGGAAGGCAGCCCTGGTCTCGCCGGTGGCAGCAAGGGTGACCTCTATCTGGTAGTAAAAGTTCTGCCCCACAAGCTATTTGACCGTAAAGGAGATGACCTTTACACTGAAGTCTCTGTAAATTTAGCAACCGCCATATTGGGTGGCGAGGTCAGATTACCCACTTTAGATGGTAATATATCTCTTAAAATACCACCGGAGACTCAGAATGGAAGAGTTTTTCGTCTGGCAGGAAAGGGCATGCCCCAGCTAGACAATAATAAGTACGGCAATATGTACGCCAAGGTAAAGGTGGTTCTGCCTACTAATTTGACCGAGGAGGAGAAAAAATTGTTTGAAAGATTGCGGTCTTTGCGACCAACATAAAGCGAGGTAGCATAATGATAGACTGGGAATCTAAACCAAGATATATAATAAGCGTAGCCGCCAGAATGGTAGGTATAGAAGCTCATACATTGCGGTATTATGAAAAATTAGGACTGGTAAAGCCAGTGCGGTCAAGAGGCAATATTCGTCTCTACTCGGAGGAAGACATTGACCGCTTGCGCTATATTAAGACTCTGATGAGCGATTGTGGCGTTAATCTGGCTGGGGTAGAGGTGGCGTTGAGGTTGATGCAAAGGATGAAGGAGATGCAACAGCAACTTGAAGAAATGGAGAGTAAGATTAAGAAAATAGCCGAAGCTAAAATAGAAGACATAATGGAAGATATAATAGAAGACGCGGAATGGAAGGAGGTGTAAAAAATTGAAACCAGAGAGATTTACTGAGCAGGCACAAGAGGTTTTAGCAACCTCACAGGAGCTGGTTCGCCGCTATCGCCATAATCAGTGGGATGTGGAACATATTCTACTGGCGTTACTGGAGCAGGAAAAAGGAATAACTGGGGACATATTACGAATGCTGGGTGTGGATGTCGAAGCGATAAAACATCGAGTAGAGGCAACACTTGAGGGTTTCCCCAAAGTAGCTTACGAAACAACGCAAATTTATGCCACTCCGCGGATTTCTGCTCTTCTCGAAAATGCCAGTGGGGAGGCCGACAGGCTTAAGGACGAGTTTGTCAGTACCGAGCATTTGCTCATTGCTATTGCCGGGGAAACCAGAGGTGAAGCCGCCACAATTCTGGCTGAATCCGGCATTAACCAAGAAAAGATTTATCAAGCCTTGCAGAAAATTCGTGGCGGACATCGAGTTACTGACCGTCAGGCGGAAAGCAAATATCGTTCCTTGGAAAAATACGGGCACGACCTCACGGAGTTAGCTCGTCAGGGCAAACTTGACCCTGTAATCGGACGGGAAAATGAAATCAAGCGTGTGATACAAATACTTTCCCGTCGAACCAAGAATAACCCTGTGCTTATTGGCGAAGCTGGGGTAGGCAAGACGGCTGTTGCTGAGGGATTGGCTCAGAAGATTGCCGCTGATGATGTTCCCGATCCCCTGAAAGGAAAAAGGGTAGTGGCTTTAGACATGGGAGCATTGGTAGCGGGAAGCAAATTTCGCGGAGAGTTTGAGGAAAGGTTGAAGGCAGTTCTGGACGAAGTTCGCCAAGCAGCTGGCGAAGTTATTCTGTTCATTGACGAGCTTCACACCGTAGTGGGAGCTGGAGCTGCTGAAGGAGCAATCGATGCCAGTAATATGCTGAAGCCGGCATTGGCTCGTGGTGAAATTCAATGTATCGGAGCTACTACACTGGATGAATATCGTAAACACATAGAGAAAGATAAAGCTCTGGAGAGGCGCTTCAGCCCTGTTTATCTCGATGAACCAAGTGTAGAAACCGCCATAGAGATGCTCCGGGGACTTCGCCCCAGATATGAAGCACACCACAAAATAAAGATTAATGATTCTGCTTTAGTAGCTGCCGCTAAGCTGAGCCAGAGATATATATCTGATAGATTCTTGCCCGACAAGGCAATTGACTTGATTGACGAAGCAGCCAGCAAGCTGCGTCTTGATATGGAAAGTGCTCCCGAGGAAGTTAAAACTTTGGATCGAAAAATGAAACACCTACGCGATGAAGAGGAGGCTGCTTCACAACGTCAGGACTATCAGAAAGCTGCCGAATTGAAAGCCGAAAGGATACGCTTAGAACAAGAGTATAATCTAGCCAAATTGAAGTGGCAACAAGAGAAGAAAATTGACGGTGTGGTAGACGAGGAGGATATCGCCGGCCTGGTTGCCCAGTGGACGGGCATACCCGTTTCGCGAATGATGGAAACAGAAACAGATAAATTGGTTCACATGGAGGAAAGAATTCACCAGAGGATAGTGAACCAAGAAGAGGCGGTGACTGCCGTCTCTGATGCCATCAGACGAGGCCGAGCTGGTCTCAAGGACCCCAAACGTCCTATTGGCAGCTTTATCTTCCTCGGCCCTACCGGCGTGGGCAAAACAGAACTGGCTCGCGCTTTAGCCGAATTTCTTTTCGACGACGAAGAAGCTATGGTGAGACTGGATATGTCGGAATATATGGAAAAGCATACCGTATCTCGTCTTATTGGGTCGCCACCTGGATATGTGGGTTATGAGGAAGGAGGCCAATTAACGGAGGCAGTGCGCCGACGCCCCTACCGGGTTATACTCTTCGACGAGGTAGAAAAAGCTCACCCCGACGTCTTCAACATACTCTTGCAGATGCTGGAAGACGGTAGGCTTACCGATGGGCATGGCCGCACTGTGGACTTCAAAAACACAGTGGTGATTATGACCAGTAACTTAGGCTCCGAGGAATTCCAGCGTGGGGGAATTGGCTTTCCCAGCAGAAAAGATGAAGGCGATGAACAAAGAATAAAAACCACTATAGAAAGCGCCTTAAAACGAACTTTCCGCCCCGAGCTACTTAACAGGATTGACGATATCATTATATTCCACCCTCTGTCTGAAGAACATTTGAAGAGCATTGTTGACCTGCTTATCCATGAGATAGAGCGGAGGTTGGCTGAACGGGATATTAAGCTTGAAGTGAGTGATGAAGCTAAAGCCTGGCTAGCTCAGAAAGGCTATGATCCTGTCTATGGCGCCCGTCCTTTACGCCGGGCTATTCAGAGGTATATGGAAAATCCTATATCGACAAAGATATTGCAGGGCGAGTTCAAAGAAGGAGATACCATAGCTGTTAGCTTGAAGGAAGATAACCTGAGTTTCGCAACTCTGGAGACTGTTAAGGCAAAACAAAAACAAAAAAGGAAATAAAACAGTGAGTAAACTCCGATGAAATCGGAGTTTACTCACTGTACTTCCACAACATTTCTGTCCTCTCATCCCTAATGGCAGGTTCCCCTCCTGGCCTAGCTTCCCTGACAGAAGCAATTCTGCCAGTCAGGCAACTGTTGAATCACGATTGGTATACCCTAGCTCAGTATTCTGGTGCTGGGGGAACCGGCGTCTTTTCTTTCTCAGGGATATCAGTTACCAGGGATTCTGTAGTCAGAATCATAGTGGCGATGCTAGCACCATTCTGCAGAGCACTCCTGGTAACCTTGAGAGGATCAATGATGCCGTTTTTCACCATGTCGATGCCTAGTTCATCTTTAAATGCATCGTAGCCTATGCCAGGCTTGCTTTCTTTCACTCTATTTATCACCACCGACCCTTCCCTACCGCTGTTGGCAGCGATACATCTCAGAGGTTCCTCCAGAGCTCGCTTCAATATTGCCACGCCGGTAGCTTCATCACCCTTCAAATCTAGCTTATCTAAAGCAGAGAGAGAATTAATAAGAGCGATGCCGCCACCGGGCAGAATGCCTTCTTCCACGGCAGCTCGAGTAGCTGATAGGGCATCCTCTACACGGTGTTTCTTCTCCTTGAGCTCTGTTTCCGTAGCCCCACCTACCTTAATCACTGCCACACCACCCGCTAGTTTGGCTAGCCTTTCCTGTAACTTCTCTTTATCATAATCTGACGTGCTAATATCAATCTCAGACCTGATTTGTTTAATCCGAGCCTCGATATCTTTAGCCTCACCCTTGCCTTCAACAATGGTGGTATTATCTTTATCAGCAATCACCCTTCTGGCTCGCCCTAAATCTTCAATGGTAACCGAGTCCAGTTTTCTGCCAACTTCCTCAGATATAACCTTACCTCCAGTAA
>JAGHCA010000019.1 GCA_021160725.1 Dehalococcoidia bacterium
ATCTCAAGTTTCCCTATCTTAAAAAGGTTGGCTGGAAAGGTTTTGTTGATGGCAAAGACAGCGGAGTTTATCGAGCTACACCTCTGTCTCGGTTGAATGCCGCTGACGGTATGGCAACTCCTCTGGCTCAGGAAGAATATGAAAAAATGTACTCCACTCTTGGCGGCAAACCAGTCCACTACACTCTGGCAACCCACTGGGCACGCCTGATTGAACTTCTTTATGCAGCTGAAAGAATGGTGGAGCTTGTCCAGGATCCGGAGATAACCAGCACAGATATTCGCAATATACCAACGGCAACGCCCGATGAAGGGGTGGGCATCGTGGAGGCACCAAGAGGTACCCTTACCCATCATTACATAACTGACGAAAGAGGGGTGATAAAGAAGTGCAATCTGATTGTGGGTACCACCAACAACTATGCCGCTTTTTATATGTCGGTTAAGAAGGCAGCTGAAGACCTGATAAAACCTGGTAAAGAGATAACTGAAGGGTTGCTCAACCGCATTGAGATGGCTTGGCGTCCCTACGATCTCTGTCTTGCCTGTGCCACACATTCTCTCCCTGGACAATTGCCTCTGGAAGTGACCATCTATGACGCCCAGGGCAATGAGGTTAAAAAACTGAGTCAGGGCATCTAATAACAGGTTTTCGCAAATCGAAATGAAAACCCTAGTTTTAGGGCTGGGAAATCTTATTTTATCTGATGACGGCGTGGGGATCAGGGTAGTCCAAGAAATAGAGAAGCAACTCAAAGACCCCCAGATAACCGTAGCTGAAGTAGCTGAAGCTGGCCTTAGACTTTTAGATTCTATTATAGGCTATGATAAAGTAATTATCATTGATGCTGTTCAAACTGAAAGGGGACATGCAGGACAGATATACCGCATGGGACCTGAAGATTTTTCCCTCACCAAGCACTTTTCCTCACCTCATCAAATAAATTTCGCTACTGCTCTGGAATTAGGGAAGATGCTTAACTTAGCAATGCCCCAAAAAATAACTATATTCGCTGTAGAAGCCAAAGATATTTCTACCTTTAGCGAGAAATGCACACCGGAGGTGGAGCAGGCAATTCCTGAAGTGGTTAAGATGGTGCTGGATGAGCTAGTCGGCTAGATAAAGCCCGCTTTTACCTCCACTCTTCCTTATCAGGCGAATATCTCCAATGGTCATGCTTTTGTCTACTGATTTGCACATATCGTATATGGTCAAAGCACTTACAGATACCGCTACCAGCGCCTCTATTTCAAATCCTGTTTTCCCAACTCCCCTGGCGCTGGCAGTAACCTCAACAGAATTGCCACCTTCAGGGAGATTAAATTCAACTGCAATGTGAGTAAGCTGGAGAGGGTGACACAGAGGTATAAGACGGTGAGTATCTTTTGCAGCCATGATCCCTGCCGTTTTTGCTACGGCTAAGACATCTCCTTTTACGAGTTTCCCTTTACGGATAAGTTCTAAGGTGGCAGGTTTCATCTGTAGCCTGCCTTTGGCTACCGCCTGGCGTTCTGTTTCTTTTTTCTGGGTAACGTCTATCATGTGAATTTGTCCTGACTCCATTCTCAACCTCCAATCTGGGACATTTTTCGATTAACCAGCCTGATATTGCCTCCTTTCAAATGATGATGCTGCGGCTTGGAAGCAACTGCCTTTACAATCAGGCTTTTTAGTACCTCTATCGAGGCATTATTGCGTAGCGGCATTTTTAAGTCAATCTCATCTTCTCTCAGAAGGCAGGGGCGTAACTTGCCATCTGGAGTAAGTCGCATGCGGTTACACCGGGAGCAAAAGGAGGTCTCGGTGATGGGATTGATAAAGCCTATAGTTCCCTTGGCTCCCGTTAAACGGTAGTATATAGCAGGTCCGTTGCCACTTATCCCGATGGAATCAGGACAGGGCTCAAGTTTGCCAAGCAAACTAATATGTTGTTGCAATTCAATGGAAGGTACAAACTCTGCTACACCCTTGAAGGGCATAAGCTCGATGAACCGGACATGCCATCCATTTTCGCGGGTCATTCTGGCGAAATCCAGTACCTCATCCTCGTTTATGCCCCGCATGACTACAGTGTTTATCTTGACCGGTTCGAAGCCGGCCTCCTTTGCTGCCTCGATGCCCTCAAGAACAGTTTTCAATTCTCCAAGACGGGTTATGTATCGAAATTTATCAGGCTTAAGCGTGTCTAGGCTCACGTTAGTTCTAGACAAGCCTGCCTGCTTAAGCTCCAGCGCGTATTTCTTGAGAAATACCCCATTTGTCGTCAACGAAAGCTCTTCAATTCCTTCAATTTGAGATAGCATACGAACGAGCTTGGGTAATTCAGCTCTAACCAGAGGCTCGCCACCGGTGAGCCTTACTTTGTTGATGCCCAGCTCTGCTGATGCTCGGACAATAGTTTGAATCTCCTCGTAGGAGAGGATTGCACTATGGGGCATTTGAGGTACACCTTCAGGTGGTATGCAGTAGATACAGCGCAGATTGCAACGGTCGGTAACTGAAATTCGGAGGTAATTTATGCTCCGTCCGAAAGAATCAAGAGGTCCGGTCATTCTTTCTCTCCTTAGCTATAGTTACAAGCCTTGCCCCTTCCACCTGACTGAAAATGGCACCCTGGCTGATGGAACGAATTGTCCTATCAGGTTCTACTACCTTCACTCCAGCGAGAATATCTACACCGTAATCAAACAAGACCGGCGATAAAGGGGTGGTCGGTCCCAGGATGACAACAAAGCTACTCTTACTTAAGTCCAGCAATCTGTCAACTGTGTGATTTATGAACGAAGTCCCGGTAATGCCAACCACGTCAGCTTGGGGCAATATCTCTTCTGCCGCCTCTGCTGGCAATTCTCCTTCTTGAGGGCTTTGCTCTATAACCCAAAGTGTCCCTGCTATGCTTCGCAGCTTTGGAATCCATGGGAAATGACCTACTATTGCTATCTTCTTATTTTTGCCCTTCCCTGCCAGAACATCAAGGGCATTTTTCTCAACACATCTAGCTTCATCAATATCTATTAGAGAATTGATGGTTGCCATTCCAATAGATGCCTCCAGAACATTGTCCGACCTGGCATATTGTGCCAACTCTAATGCGGATAGCCTGGTTAATCCCCCCACATTTTTTACTGGCCTGTGAGATGGGTGTGGCTCATGGAAGGTGGAGGCCAGACCGCAGTGCTTGCTCAGCACTGCAGTCCAGAAGACACACGCGTGTACCTCACGAACTATGCTGTCTCCACTTAAGCTGGAGATTAAATCGTCGAGAACTCCCGTTTTAAACCTCCTTAATGCCTTATTTAATCGAACAAGCCCTGTAATGATGTAGGCAGGTTTTCAGGTTGGTCGCATATCGGCGGGTCAAGCATTGGTTGACCATTTTCAGTCTCTATTATCTCTTTGCCTGTTTCAGAAAGAAGAAGCTCAATAAACTCCGCGGCAAGCTCTTCATTTTCAGCATGCACCGGTATAGTAATGCCATATACTATGGCTGCGCCATGTTTAGCTGCATACGCAGACGGAGGTCCAGGATCTGTAAGAATCTCTATGGATGCTTCGTAGTAGAAATCTTCAACGCCAGGAAGCTCCTCATTTATCTTAGACAGGTTAATATAATCATTAAGTTCAATGTAATTCAACCCGTGTTGCACAGCCACGGAGCGATATTCAAAGGCATAATCCAGGTCACCTGATTCAAGGGCGGTGATGAGGTCGACCGACTTTGCGCTCACAACTTCCTCGCTCCCGCCGGGTCTGGCTGTCAAATTCTGGCCACCGGTCCTGCCTCTTCCATGCTCGCTTCCAGGAATAAGTGCATCATATAGACCATCAGCATCTTCGTCTGGAGTAATGTTAAAGCTTGCAGCGTCAGCATAGTAATACCTCTCGGCTAACTGGACAACCAGGAGTGTTCTATAGCCGCAGGGATCTTGATCGGGGTCGCTGTGGCCATAGCTCACTTCTTCATTCCTGAGCACATCAAACCAGGTGCGGTTGCCGCTTGCTATATCATCGGAACCGGGTGCATTGTCGCGGTAACAAAGCACCATCGTGTTTCTGGCGAAGGCGATATACCAATCAGCGTAGCCACCCTCATACATCCTCTCAGGAATAAACTTGTAATCGGCCGAAGCAACTATGTCGGGTGGGCTTTCACCGGCGTCTTTTTGTGCTATCGCGTTGCTTATCATCGTGGCACTTCCTCCCGATTGACGCACGACATCAACATTGGGATGTGATTCCTCAAATTCGGTTGCCAAGTTCTCAAACGGCACAGCCAGACTTCCCGCGTGAAAAATTGTCAGCGTTGTTTGTGCACCACAGCCAAGAACTGCTACAAGCACTATTAGAACCAAAACCATTGAAGCTATCTTAGGGAAAATCCCTTTCACTAAAAACCTCCTTTTATCTATAGAAACCTTTTTAAAAGACATGAATTGCCGAAGCCTTGAATGTAATCCATACTTCCATCCCATTTCTCAATTTAAGTTCATCAAGTGCCTGTCGGGTAATAATGCAGATGAAATCTGGCGGCACGGTCACGGTAATGTAGATGACTGAGCCTCTGTCGGCAATGTTACTGACCACACCCAGGAAGCAATTTCTGGCGGTAGACTGGAGTGGCTCTTTGGAAATGAGGATATCTTCGGGGCGGATGGAAAGTTGCACCTCACCATTTGCCTCCGTCGTTGCCCTGAGTTTTGTGCCACCGATATCAACGAGAGTGCAACCATCCTCTACTCCTATAACCCTGCCCGAGAGGATATTTCTTGTGAGTGCGAATCGAGCTACAAATTCCGAGCTCGGCCGGCGGAGAAATTCACCAGGGGTCCCTATCTGGGCTATACAGCCATCGTTCAGTACAGCAACTCTATGCCCCAGAGCTATGGCTTCTTCAAAGTCATGGGTGATATGGATGACGGTTAACCCAATCCTGCGATGTATTTCCCTCAACTCTCCTTGCATCCTCTCCCTGGTCTCGGGATCAAGCGCACTTAAGGGTTCGTCTAACAAGAGCACCTTGGGTTTGGTGACCAGTGCTCGTGCTAAAGCCACCTTCTGTTTCTCCCCGCCACTCAAAGTAGCAGGACTCCTCTTAAGCAGATGTGAAATTCCCGCTATTTCAACAATAGCGTCTATCTTTGCTTTTGCCTCGTTCTTGGGGCACTTCCTCATCCTCAATCCGAAGGCGATGTTCTTCTCCACGGAAAGGTGGGGAAACAGTGCCTGGTCTTGATAAACAATCCCAATTTCTCTTTTCTCAGGACTCAGGTGAGTGATTTCCTTGTCGCCAATCCAGACCTCCCCTTCAAGGACTGGATAGAGCCCGGCAATAGCCTCAAGTAGCACGGTCTTCCCTGCCCCGGTGGGTCCAAGGACGATAAAGTATTCTCCTGGCTCAATATCGAGGTTGATATTCTGAAGGAGAAAATCACCCAAATTAACCTTCAAGTTCTTTATGGCAATCATGCCTTTTCACCTCTATAGGCTATCGACCTGAGCATGATGAAGGTGATAAGAGAGATAAGTATTGCTATAGCTGCTACTGGACGTGCGTAATCTAAACCAAAATCGAAGCGATCAGCAATCAGGACAGGGAGGACCTTGGTGTTCCATCCCAGAAAGGAGGCACTATATGCTATGATGACTATTGCGCCAAACTCAGATAGGCCCCGGGCCCACATGAGCACTGAACCAGAGAATATGCTTCTCCAAGCCAGAGGTAATGAAATCTGAAAGAACGATTTCCATGCAGAGGCACCTAAGGTTCTGGCTACCTTCTCTAATCTGACGTCCACGGCTTTGAAGCCATCCTTGGCTGCATCAATAAGAAAGGGAACGCTGACAAACATCATGGCGATGACCACTCCGGCGAAAGCTCTAAAGAAGCCAATGCCTATGCCGTTCAAAACCTTGCCGAAGAGAAAGTTGCTGCCAAAGACGAACAAGAGGGCAATACCAGCAGCAGAATGAGGGATTACGATAGGTACATCTATAATCGCCTCTACAAACCTTTTCCCCCGAAACTGATGACGTGCCAGAACATAAGCTAAGGGAACGCCAAGAAAAAGCCCTATCAAGGTAGCTGCCAAGGCAGCGGAGACGGTGAGCAGAACAGAGGAGTATACCTCCTTTTCAAGCAGAGTATTCCACAAAGTTCCGGGAGAGGAAGAAAATACTGTCTTAAGCGGAGGAGCAACAATGAAGAGCAGCATGAGTGAGCCAAATAGGATGAAAACTATGCTCATGCTATCTGGCTTCTTCCAACCACTTGTTTTAATCATATTTTTTCTCCTTCCAGCAGCAAAATTGCAAAATTAATACACATAATTTGTCCCCAATATCTCCCTGCATGCTAACGCCTGCAGGCCTCATTTCAAGACGGTCTCGAAGCCCGCTACAAACAGTTGAAGCACGACAGATAGAATGGCGCAGGCTGCTAAGGTGGGAAAGGGGAATAAAAAAGCACCGTCACAACAACGGTGCTATCCAACAACCAAGCTTTATATTTCCCTCCTTTCCTAGCACGGGAGGCATAGACATTTCTATCTATGCCCTCGAGGCTTTTCAGCCCACCGGCTGCTTGCCATGGATTCTCTTTAGGCAAGACAGCTCGGAGAGAGCTATCATTTAATCTCGGGTATTATATCAGGGATTTGCCAGCCAAGCAAATCCAGTGTACCTACACAGATATGGAAGTAATCGGCAGGTAAGCTGGACGGTTATGTTTTATCTGATTTCTCTTTATCTGATGTAGCTTCTTCAGGAGCTTCAACCGCTTTCTCTGTCACTTCTTCTAGCTCCTCTGCCACTTCCTCTTCTGCCTTTCCTACACGCTGCCAACTAATTTTTACCACAACCAACTCTGGGTCGTTAAGAATGGCAATGTCCTTATCCCGGGTAATATCCTTGACTCTTATCGCCTGCCCCGGCTCGGTGAGGGAACTGATGTCCACCTCTATGTTAGTGGGGATTTTTGCCGGCAAACACTCGATAGTCAAAGTGTCAAGCTCGTGTTCCAGCATATTGTCTTTAGACTTTAGGGCTGGCGCTTCGCCAACTAAGACAACAGGAACCTCTAACTTTAGCTTTTCTCTCAGTTTGACCTGATAAAAATCTACGTGGAGCAGTTGTCTCTTCCGCCAATCTCTATCGAATGCGCGAATCATGACGGTTCTCGGCCTTTTCTCGTTATCTAGCTTGAGGCTGATAAGTCCTGTCTGTTCAGCTTGAGCTAATACTCGCTCAAGCTGAGCAGTTTCGCATTGTAGCGCTAGAGACTTGATATTGTGCCCGAAAAGATGCACCGGAGTAATTCCTTGGCGGCGCAAATGCTTGACCTTTTTGCCGAGGATCTCTCGGTTAGCAACCTTTAACTCTGGTTTGTCCATTCTATTTCTGCAATCATATCAAACAAGGGCTTCTCCTGGCAAGAAACAGTGCTTGTTTATCTGAATAGTGATTCGACCTGCGCTTGAAAAAGAAAACTATGACCTGCTCAAGTATTCCAAAGTTCGTTCCAGGTCCAAAGGCAAGGGCGAGGTAAATTCCTGGTATTGCTCGGTTGATGGCAAGCGAAAGCCAAGACGATAGGCATGAATAAATTGCCTGCTAGGATGTGCCGATTTTATTCCGTAAATGGGGTCACCGACGACCGGATAGCCGATAGCTGAAAGGTGTACTCTGATTTGATGCGTGCGTCCTGTTAGGGGAGTGACTTCGACTAAAGTATAGTTATCCAAGTATTTCCGGACTCGATATTGAGTGCTAGCCTCTTTTCCTGCTTCTACTATTGCCATTCTCCATCTACTACGAGGGTCTCGCCCGATAGGTGCTTCAATTACTCCCTGTTCCGGGGATAGCTTTCCTTTAACAAGGACAAGATATCCTTTGGTAACGGTGCGGCTTTTAAACTGCGCGGCTAAATATTCACGGGCAAAGTCGTTTTTGGCAATGACTATGAGTCCCGATGTATCTTTATCCAGCCTGTGAACTATGCCTGGACGCATTTGCTCGTTGCTCGTGGCAAGGTTGGGACAATGAGCTAAGACCGCATTGACTAAAGTGTGGTTGGGATGCCCGGGGGCTGGGTGAACTATCAGTCCAGCAGGTTTGTCTATGACCAATAAGTCTTCATCTTCATAAATTATAGTTAAAGGAATTGATTCAGCTAAAGGACGGACGACCAAGGGAGGAAGCTCGACCGTTATTTTATCGACCTTGCTTAATCTCTGGTTGGATTTTGCTCTTTTTCCGTTGACCAGAATATAGCCTTGCTCAATTAATTTCTGCAAATGAGCGCGCGAGAATTGTGGAAGAACCAGGGTTAAATACTTATCCAAGCGGATATCGGGAGCAGATGAACTGAACTGGAATGTCCTAATCTCCGGACGTGCGCTTGTATTCATAGTGCTTTCTCAATATTCCCGACTTACAAAAGTAATAAATGAGAGTAAAGGTGCCCACTATTATAGCTGCGTCAGCAATATTGAAGGCAGGCCAGCGGAAGAGCTGGAAATTGATAAAGTCGATTACGTATCCAAGGCGGATGCGGTCTATTAGATTACCTAGACCACCACCCAGAATCAAAGCCAAGGATGACATGCCCAGGGTGGTAGTTGGGGGATGGTAATGGAGCAATGCTAGGATAATGAGGGAACCAGCTATACTGAGAGCGATATGAAGACCCTTATGGTTGGAAAACAAACCAAAGACAACGCCATAATTTTTTACAAAAACTAAATTGATAAAGCCTGGCAAAAACTCCAGGGAGGTTGGAGGTTGGTTGGCGGCGATCCGTAGCTTGCTCAGTTGGTCAAGGGCAACTACCAAGGCAGTGACAAGAAGAAATAATCTTAATTTGCTTTTATGCTTACCCGGAGAGACCTTTGATTTATCTTCACCCACGAAATCCGTTGTTTTGCTGGCCACTAATTTACTGGGAGACCCATTATCTTGCACCTTTTGCTTCCTTCGCTCGTTTTGCCTTACAGTTTAGACACAAGCTTGCTTGAGGTATAGCTTCAAGACGAGCTTGTTCTATAGCCTGCCCACAGACATCACATAATCCATACGTGCCAGCTTCATATTTTTGTAAGGCATGCTCAATCTCATTAAGAGACTCTGCCAGCCTTTTTTCCAGAGCAAGTCTTTTCTCTAGTTCGGAGGCTTCATCGGCTCCTTCTTCCCTTTTGCCGAATGGACTACCTTCTTTTCTCTCCGCTGATGGTTGATTGAGGGTCCTCAATTGTTCTAGCTTTTCTGACAGCCCTGCTTTTTCCTTCTTTAATCTTTCATAAAGTCCAGCGAATTCTATCACTTCTTATCCTCCCTATGGTTTATAACAGCTAGCCTATACTAAAATTCCACGCGAATTGTGACTTGCAGTTCTATTATGAGGCGCAGGGATTGCTAAAAAGTTCCCTTATGTCGGGATGTAAAGAGTATCCGAGTTGTTTCACGGCTTCGCATCTAATTTTGTCAAGTTTCCTCTGCTTTTCTTCAAATTCAGTTCTGGAGTAAAGTTTCTCAGGATGCAAGTAAATATCATCTACATATCTTATCGCCCCGGGTACCTTGAAACCAGTGGGGGAATCTACCCAATCTTCCAAACCTCTCCTTAGTAAAGAATCGAGTATTGCCATGGTAAATTCCAATCTTATATCTTTGTAATGTTCCTCTTCTCCTATTCCTCCAGTATTTATCAAGTAGCAATTTAGGTGGGGAATACCTTTTATTATCTCATAAAATATATTAGCATGCTCAGCAAGGTCTCCGGCGATAAAGGGGTCGTAGAAAAATGCCCTCTTGATTTTCCCTGCCTGGGTGGGATCACCAGCCGAGGATTCCATTGCCTGTCCCAGAATCATCAAGGCTGTTGCCTGCTCCCGGGTTAGCTTTGATATTGCCGGAATGATTGGACCTCTGGTGATGAGAATTAAATTGTCAATTCTGTCAACATCGATATAGGAACTGGCATGCATAAAATCTCTTCTTAATACCACTGCTCTGCCATTAGATGTTCTATCGAAATTGTAAAAGTCTAAATCTCCGTCTTCGGTCACGCAAACATTTTCGCAGATAGTGTCCGGTTTTAACAACCCGTAAAATATTTCGATTTGTTCACCGGGGTTCACACCCTCTGTTTTTACAAATATTCCCCCTGCTTCAAAGCCATGAAAGGAACCATCAGGCATGAGAGTCCCTCCATCATCCTGAATAAGCCAGGACTGCTCCTTCCCTTTTCTGGCCAGGATTCTACACGTTGTAGTGGTTTTCCCGTTGGCACTTAATGCCACAAGTAGCGTCCTCGCCATCCGATAGTCCCCGTGTACTGATTGGAGATAATCCTCTCTGCATCCAGCATGCAAGAAAATGCCTCCCCGTCTTGTCTTAGCGACCCAATCTTCGGCAGCGAAAACACCCTTCTTATACTCACCTATGTAATTACTATTTCTAATTACCTTGACAAACCTTCCGTCATCCAGCATAGCCAATCTGATAGTGATATCTTTTTCGGGGAGCGGCTTTGATTGGTTAGTTTCAAAAGCCTCGTCAGCGAAGAACAGAATATAGTAGGTTGGCTCCTTGATTTCTTCCTTTGGAGATATAAAAAGGTTCTTGCCTCCGTAGGCAACATGGGCAAACCGCTCAGGGACAATTAACCTGACTGTGGTGTTACTATTTTCATTGCCTACAATTCTGTCTATGGAAATCAATCTTTCCTTGCCCAAAGCCTTTTCGCACTGAGCTAACAGCTTTAGTTCACCCTCGCCAAAGGGATGGTCAACACTGTTTTTGGTGAACATTGCTGACCTGGAAGTAGGCTCACTTTGGGCGACAAAGTTTCCATAAATCGTTTTCCTAACCCCCGGCTGTTTTTCCACAAGTCCTCTCAATTCTTCATCAGAGGGGTTATGAGTCAACCGATTTTCTTCTCGTGCCTTTTGCCAGATTCTGTTGGCAGTTATGACAAATTGTTCTAGATCAAACGTTACCATTATACTCCTTGGGAGAAATGCGATTTCGCGTCTCCAATTTCCAGGAATTAGGGGCTAATTCCGACTTCGTCGGGATTGTTTAGACCTCGCGGAACTCCCCTTCTACCGTGCCTTCGTCTTCACCGCCAGGTCCTTGTTCACCGGCTCCCTGTTCGCCGGATGGCGTCTGTCCTGGTTGCTGGTACACAGATGCCCCAACCTTCTGCATAGCCTGCGATAGCTCGTTCATAGCATTACGAATGGCGTTTACGTCCTGTCCCTGAAGGGCTGACTTTACACTTGCTATCTTGCTATCTATGTCCTGTTTTACATCAGCGGGTATCTTATCTCCGTGGTCTCGTAGAGTTTTTTCTGCAGTGTAAGCCAGGCTGTCGGCAGAGTTGCGGATCTCCACTTCCTCTTTATGTTTAGCATCCTCAGCCGCATGTTGCTCAGCCTCTCGCCTCATCCTCTCTACTTCTTCCTTGCTCAGTCCGCTGGAGGCAGTAATAGTAATTTTTTGTTCTTTCCCCGTGCCTTTATCACGTGCGCTAACGTTAAGAATGCCATTGGCATCTATATCGAAAGTCACCTCAATCTGGGGCACCCCTCGAGGTGCTGGTAAAATGCCGTCAAGTATGAAGCGTCCCAAGGTTCGGTTATCAGCAGCCATGGGTCGTTCTCCCTGAATAACATGTATCTCAACGCTTGGCTGATTGTCACTGGCAGTGCTGAAAATCTGGCTCTTTTGTGTGGGTATAGTAGTGTTACGAGGGATAAGCGGTGTCGCCACTCCGCCCAGCGTCTCTATCCCTAGGGTGAGTGGGGTGACATCAAGCAGGAGGACTTCTCCAACTTCACCCTTAAGTACTCCAGCCTGAATAGCTGCACCCAAAGCTACTGCCTCATCGGGATTGACTCCCTTGACAGGCTCCCGGCCAAAGAATTGTTTTATGGTCTCCTGAACTTTGGGCATCCTTGTCTGTCCACCGACAAGAATCACGTTATTGATTTGGCTTGCCGTGAGCCCGGCATCTTTGAGTGCCTGGCGACAGGGCCCGATGCTCCTTTCTATCAAATCAGCAGCTAGTTGTTCCAGCTTGGCTCGAGTTAATGTCGTGCTAAGATGCTTGGGCCCGCTGGCATCGGCAGTAATGAAGGGGAGGCTTATCTCTGTTTGAGCTACTGTAGATAGTTCCTTCTTCGCCTTTTCAGCAGCATCTTTCAGCCTCTGTAATGCCATCTTATCCTGCTTCAAATCGATACCTTGCTCTTTCTTAAATTCATCACATATCCAGTCCATGATCCTCTGGTCAATGTCGTCACCGCCGAGGTGGGTATCACCATTGGTTGCCTTAACCTGAAAGGTACCTTCTCCTATGTCAAGGATGGAAATGTCAAAAGTACCGCCACCAAGGTCATAGACGGCAATGGTTTGGTCTTGCTTTTTATCCAACCCATAAGCCAGTGATGATGCTGTAGGCTCGTTAATAATGCGTAAAACATTAAGTCCTGCTATGGTGCCAGCGTCTTTAGTGGCATTTCGCTGGCTATCATTGAAGTAGGCTGGCACAGTGATTACAGCATCGGTGACCTTGTCTCCAAGATAGGCCTCGGCATCAGCCTTCAACTTTTGCAGTATCATGGCTGATATTTCCTGTGGACTATACTCCTTGCCTCCCATTACCACCCGGCAATCACCATTGGGAGCCTCGGTGATCTTATATGGCAGGCGCTTGATATCGTTTTGAACAGTTGGGTCCTTAAATTTACGCCCGATGAGGCGCTTTATGCTGAATATTGTATTATTGGGATTAACTATTGCCTGGCGCTTGGCTAACTCTCCTACCAACCTCTCCCCGTTTTTACCTATGGCTACCATTGAAGGAACGAGATTGCCGCCCTCCGCACTGGGTATAATCTTAGGGTCGCCTCCTTCTACTACTGCTGCTACGCTTAGTGTAGTACCTAAATCAATTCCTATTGCTCTTCCCATATTTACTTCTCCTTCTCAGATGGTCGTTTTGCTCTTCTTTTTTCTCTTCCCTTACCAACTATCACCAAGCTAGGACGAAGCACCCTCTCCTTAAATTTATAGCCCTTTTGTGTTTCCTTTAGGACCACACCTTCTTCCCCTTCCTCCTGCATTACAGCTTGGTGCAAGCGAGGATCAAAAGGTTCTCCCTGAGCTTTAATCTCGGTTAGTCCTTGTGCCTCTAGGATTGTCTTAAGTTTATTATAAATGAGCCTGATGCCTTCTGTCCAATGTGATTCATCGAGTTCAGCAGGAACTGAAGCAAAAGCTCTCTCCAAGTCATCAATGATAGGCAACAGGTTACATAGAAGCATGCTATTGGCAAATTCGATAATCTCCTCTTTTTCCCGTTCGCTACGTTTTTTGTAATTAGCAAAATCTGCCTGGCTTCTTTGCCAATTAGCTAAATATTTTTCTGCCTTTTCCTTCTCCTCGGCTAGAGCTTGTTGCAGCGTCTCTATATCCTCAACTTGTTCAATTTCTGCTTCAACTGCCTTGTTGTTATCAGTCAACAGTAGCCCTCCTTCAAATATATTCAACCACTGAGTTGCTTAGCAATGTTGAGAGGCAGGTGAGTGAGGAGATAGCCTTAGCGTAGTCCATGCGCTTTGGGCCAATCACTCCGACAATGCCACTGGCTTTATCGGGTGCTCCATACTGGCTGGCTATCAAACTCAAATCCTGTAATGCTGGGTCTGGGTTTTCTTCACCAATGACTACTTTCACCCCTCTTTTGCTAGATTCTTGACGAAATATATTTCTAAGCCAATTTTCTCCTTCCAGCACTTCCAAAATACTGAGCGTTCTAGGACTGTTGGCAAACTCCGGCTGGCTTAGCAGCAAACGTAGTCCTTCAAGATAAGGTTCACCATATTCTAGCTTATCCTCGGCCGCTATCATTTCTGCTATACATTCAGTTATCTGGCTTTCTTCAGCAGAGAGGTTTCCTTTTTTAGCTAGAATCTCGCTGCTGGTCATCCCGGCATAGAGGGAAGTAAGCTTATTAGCTAGTTTTGTTAGCTCATCCTGGCTAACCTTTCTGTTGAATGACAAGACCTGCTGTCTAACTCTTGATTCATGCAAAACTACAATCAACAAAGCCATGAAATCCTGCAGGGCTACCAAATCGAGATGCTTGAAGCGACAGCTTGTTGCCTTAGGAGTGGTTATCACAACCAGATTATGAACAAGGCGTGCCAGAAACGCTGCCACCGTCTTTAGCCATTGCTCTAACTCCTCTCTTGCTTCTTGGTATATTTGATGAATGAGATACTGCTCAGCAGGGAAAAGTTCAATTTCTTCCACTATTGATTCCACATAATAGCGGTAAGCCTTATCAGTTGGTACACTCCCTGCTGAATGGTGAGGGCGGGTAATATATCCTTCCTGTTCCAGGTATGCTGTATCGTTGCGGATGGTAGCTGGGCTTACCTGTAAGCCATGCCTTTCCACAATGGCTTTTGAAGCTACCGGTACCGCTCCAGTGATGTAATCTTCAATTATCGCTCTGAGGACAGTTTCTCTTCTTTCCCTTACGTCCATTTAGCACTCCCCCCTTTTAATTGCTAACTAAATTAATTTATCACTCAGCACACATTCTGTCAATCTGGTGATGTGCCAAGACATTGTATCCACTCCAGGGGCCTAATTTCACAGAGACTTTATCAAGCATTATTGGAATAACAAACCTTATTTTATCATCAATATCAGGCAGTTGGGTCTTCAGGAAAGA
>JAGHCA010000031.1 GCA_021160725.1 Dehalococcoidia bacterium
AAATTTTGGGTTTATTCCAGAAATTAAATAAAGATGGGCGCAGCATCATCATGGTTACTCATAACCCTGAGATAGCGGAGCACGCCGGAGAAATCATAGTTTTGCAGGATGGACAAATCGTAAACAGCATTGACCGAAAGGAGAGCAAAAGAGATGGGGACTAAAAAAGAAACTTTGAAAGGAACAAGAAGAGAAAAAGAGCTCGAACTGAGCAGAAGGAAGATGAAAAAGAACAGGCTGATGATAATATCAGCAGTAATTGTGGCGGTAATAGGGATTAGTACTTACTTTGCGATATTTGGGGGCAATGGTGGTAGTAACCAAAGTAGCGAGCCGATAAAGGCAATGTGGATTGAGCCACAGGTAGCTGGTGATACCGTGTTCATACCAGTAAGTGAGATCGAAGATAAGCGGAATGTCCACTTTAATCTTAAGACACGAGGTCAGAATATGAATTTCATGGCATATATAGTTGATGGAGAAACCTATGTCCGGGCAAATGTTTGCCCACCATGCCGGTCAATAGGCTTTTCTCTCGGAGGGTCCGTATTAATATGTGATACATGTGCGACTACTTTCGAAGCAGAAACAGGTGAAGGAATTGAAGGGGCGTGCGTGGATTTTCCCAAGGCATCAGTTTCATATGCGGTTGACGGCGGCAACATAGCAATGGAGGGCAGTGACCTTGTAGCTGCGTATCAAGATACCATGGAGCTTGGGTGACCTTAAAATAGAAGATTGGACTTCATGGGTTTGGGGCTTTGTTGCGCCACATAAGGAGGATGGATCCAGTGGAGGATAACAAAACAAAGATGAGAGAAGGGGAGTTCGAATTGAACGGAAGAACTACAAAAAGGAACAGGCTGGTGATGATATCAGCGGTAATTGTGGTGACAGCAGTGTTGCTTGCTATCTTATTTAGCACGGTGTTAGCTGACCACCAGCCAGCCATCGCCAGTCTGGAAGCTAAGCCAGAGAGAGTTCTTCTCTTGGGAAGTTGCCAGATTGCGTGTAATGCTTTAGACCCTGATGGCGACGAGCTAAGCTATGGATGGTCAGCTAACGGAGGTGAAATAAATGGGGAAGGAGCTGTGGCTACCTGGACTGCTCCTGAAGAAATTGGCATGTATGACGTCACAGTTACGGTTGAGGACGGTCAGAGCAGAAAAGATAAAGCAGCGATAGTTCTCATTGCGTCAAACGGTCCCCCACTACTTATCGAAGACCTGATTATCACCGCTGATCACAAGTATTTGAAAGAAACCGCCACCACATACAAGGCCCTGAAAAATGAAGAATACTATATTGAGTGCATTGCTTCAAACACGAACGGTGAACTGGTTTATGAATGGTCATGCGATGACGGCGAGATTTCCGGAGAGGGCTCTATGATTACCTGGACTGCCCCGAATACTGAAGTTGACGTTACGGTTACAGTAAAAGTGATTGATGGCGTAAGTAACTGGATCAGGGAGAGCATGGCTTTCGAGGTAGTGTATTGTTAATCATGTGTAGATTGGTGATGTTGGTAGAGAAAAAGAGGAAAATTTGTCCTATGCTATAGCCTTACGCTGCCGAAAGTGCGGCCGAGAATATCCATTGAAAGCTCTCAATCTATGCGACTTCTGCTTTAGCCCATTAGAGGTAAGCTACGACTATGAGTCAATGGCTAAAGCGATAAGTCGGGAAAGGATTCTTGAGGGACCACCAAGCATGTGGCGCTATAGAGACTTGCTGCCTGTCGATGGCGACGTGGTGGACACTGGCACTGGCTTTACTCCTCTGGTCAAGGCTGACAACCTGGGACAAAAAATAGGCTTGGACAAATTATATATTAAAAATGACTGTCTCAACCCAACGTATTCGTTCAAGGACAGGCCCGTCTCAGTTGTTGTAACTAAAGCAGGAGAAATCGGCTTTGATACCGTGTCCTGTGCCTCCACAGGCAACCTGGCCGCCAGTGTGGCCGCCCACGCCGCTAAGGCGGATATGAAGGCTTATGTCTTTGTTCCCTCCGGTGTGGAGCCGGGTAAGCTAGTAGGAGCAGCAATCTATAATCCGGTTTTAGTGAAAGTCGAAGGGAGCTACGATGATGCTAATCGCCTTTGTACTTGGCTCGCTGGCAAATATAATTGGGGATTTATCAATATCAACCTCAGACTCTACTATGCTGAAGGGAGCAAGACTTTAGGCTACGAGATAGCGGAGCAGTTGGAGTGGTGCAGCCCCGATTGTATAGTATATCCTGCTGGTTCGGTCGGGACTCTCTTTTACCCGAATATGGCGGGCGCTGGATGAATTAGCTATGCTTGGTTTAATCGCACCAGTTAATACGCACATGTTTCTTACCCAGGCGGCGGGTTGCTCACCCATTGTTAACGCTTTTGAAGCGGGCAGTCTACATGTGCACCCAGTGGAACCAAATACCATAGCCAAGTCCATAGCCATCGGGAATCCGGCTGACGGCTATTATGCACTGAGGATTGCCCGGCAGTCGGGGGGTGGTGCCTATGCTATCGCCGATGAGGAGGCGATTGAAGGAATAAATCTGCTCGCCCAGACAGAGGGTATCTTTGCTGAAGCGGTAGGTGGCGTTGTGGTAGCTGCGTTAAAAAAGTTGGCCGCTTCGGCAGTGATAAAGCGGGATGAACTTACTGTAGCCGTAGTTACCGGGGCAGGACCTAGAACACAGGATATAGTTTCAGATATTGTTCGACCTTTCGCTATCCAGCCTAACCTTGAATCATTTGTGGAGGTGCTGGGAGTGTAGGACTGATGCTACCAGATAGCCACAGTGCTGTACTAAATCAAACGAAAATGAAGGAGACTGAGATGACAAAGAAACAGGTAATGTTTACCTTTCCCTCGGAATTGATTAAGGAGCCCATCATTTACAAGCTCGGTCAGCAATTCAAGATAGTGACCAATATCCGTCGCGCTGATGTAAATGGAGACAAGGGCTGGGTAGTTCTTGAATTGGAGGGGAAAGGAGAAGATATCGAGCGTGGAATCGTCTGGGTGACTGGCAAAGGAGTAAGGGTCGATCCCGTCGTTGGGGATATTGTAGAGGGTTAGATGCGAAGGATATATCTTGACCATGCTGCTACCACGCCGACGCATCCCGAGGTGGTGAAAGCGATGCTGCCTTATTTTACCGATGTCTTTGGCAATCCTTCGAGCATCTATTCTTACGGGCAGGAAGCGAAAGGAGCCATAGAAGAGGCCAGAACCAAGGTGGCGGAACTTATCGGCGCCCGGAGCGAGGAGATTATTTTTACCAGTGGCGGAACGGAGGCGGATAACCATGCCTTGAAGGGCGTTGCCTATGCTAATGAGCGTAATGGGAATCATATCATCACCACCGCTATTGAGCACCATGCGGTGCTGGAGGCGTGTAAATTCTTGGAAGGAAGAGGATTCATTATAACTTACCTCCCGGTAGACGAATATGGTCTGGTTGACCCTCAGGATGTTAAGAAAGCTATTACCGATAAAACCATCCTTATCTCGGTCATGCATGCCAGCAATGAGGTAGGTACCATAGAGCCTATAAGCGAAATAGGTAAAATTGCTAAAGAGGCAGAGGTTTATTTTCACACAGATGCCGTGCAGACGGTGGGACACATCCCGCTGAACGTGGATGACCTCAGTGTTGACCTGCTCTCTATTTCAGGGCATAAGTTCTACGGACCTAAAGGGATAGGAGCTCTATATGTTCGGAAAGGCGTAAAGTTAGCCTCTCTTATGCATGGAGGGGGACAGGAAAGAAGACGTAGAGCTGGCACAGAAAATGTTCCTGGCATCGTGGGGCTGGGCAGGGCAGCGGAGATTGCTAGCCACGAGATGAGCAAGGAAGCAGAACGGCTGGCTTGTCTTCGAGATAAGCTTATTAAAGGTCTAGAGGAGAAGATTGACAACATCCGTTTGAATGGCCATCCACGGAAGAGGCTACCCAACAATGTCGACATCAGCGTGGATTTTATAGAAGGGGAAGCCATGCTTCTAAATCTTGACTTAGAAGGTATCTGTGCTTCTACTGGCTCAGCATGTAGCTCGGCAAGCCTCGAGCCGTCCCATGTTCTTCTGGCGTTGGGGGTCCCTCCAGAACAGGCTCATGGGTCGCTCAGGTTTACCTTGGGGCGAGAAAATACCGAGGAAGACGTAGAGCGAGTTCTAGAGGCATTGCCCCGAATTGTTGCCAAGTTGAGAGCCATGTCCCCGTTTTTGAAGAGTATCAAATGATTGATTCAATGAAAATAAGGAAGTGTCGTGGTATTTGACAAATGCCCCGGAGCAGCCCATAGCAGGATACCGACCAGATAAAGAAGTGCCCTGAGAATGTGGCAAGGAAGTGGAGATTTTCTCCAACGAGAAACGAGATGCAGACAAGATGTGGTAAGTGAGGCTTCACTATTTATAATGACCTCGAAAGCTGTATGTATTGGTACAGATATGCCAAAGACTGTGTCGGGGAAGAACTTTACAGCAAGTTAACGGAAGAAAAGCGAGGTGAGTAGATGGAAAAAATAAGAAGGAAAATCATCAAGATTGATGAGGAAAAATGCGATGGATGTGGGCTTTGCATTCCCTCTTGCCCTGAAGGAGCCCTTCAAATTGTGGACGGCAAAGCTAAGTTGGTAAAAGAGAGTTTCTGCGATGGATTGGGAGCATGTCTTGGTGAGTGTCGGGGAGCGCTGGCTATTGAGGAGAAGGAAATTGAGAAATATGATGAAGAGGGTGTAATAGCACATATTAGGGAGAAATCGCCAGAGCTTATGGAACAACACCTAAGGCATCTAAAAGAGCATGCACATGAACTTCCTGAATACCATTCGCATCCAAAAATGACATCTTGCCCTTCAGCCCAGATATTGCATTGGGAAAGGCAAGAAGAAGCTCAGTCCGGGGCAAGGCTTAACTCGGAACTTCGTCAATGGCCGATACAGCTTCAGCTGGTTCCACCGCATGCTCCGTACTTCCAGAACGCGGATTTAATCCTGGTGGCTGGTTGTGTTCCTTTTGCCTATGCCAATTTTCACCATGATTTTCTAAAGGGGAAAGCGATAGTTATCGGTTGCCCTAAACTTGATGATGTAGGTGCTTATGTAAGCAAGGTTGCCCAGGTTTTGGAAAGTTCCAATGTTAAAAGTATGAAAGTTGTGCACATGGAAGTTCCCTGCTGTTATGGTCTTGTCTACATTGTTCAGGAGGCTTTAAGTAAAAGCGGGAAAGATATTCCCTTTGAAACGACGAAGATTGGAATAAAGGGTGAAATAAAAGATGGGTGATGTATGGTCACTATACAGTAAAAAAGTGATGGAGCACTTTAAAAATCCTCGTAATGTGGGGGACATTGAGAACCCTGACGGCGTAGGGCACGTCGGTAATCCTGTCTGTGGAGATATTATGGAGCTTTATATTAAGGTAAAAGATAGCATCATCGTCGGTGCCAAGTTTAAAACCTTCGGCTGTGGGGCTGCCATTGCCACCAGCTCCATGGTTATCGAGATAGTGAAGGGGATGAGTATAGAAGAAGCACTGAAAATATCCAATAGAGCAGTAGCCGAGGCTTTGGATGGACTCCCGCCCGTTAAACTACACTGCTCAATCCTGGCCGAGGAAGCGCTTAAATCGGCTATTGAGGACTATTTAAACAACTCAAAAAGTAAAGGATAGGATAAAAGATGATACAGAAATTCAGCCTAGTCGGAGAAAAAGAGGTAACTCGTGCCATTGTTACTGAGTTTACTGCACAGTTTGCAGAATATGTAGACTGCGACTGTATTGTTATTGGCGGCGGTCCCAGCGGAGTAATGGCTGGTAGGAACTTGGCAAGAGCGGGAAAAAAATTCTCATCGTCGAACGAAATAACTACATTGGAGGTGGATTCTGGATCGGTGGCTACCTAATGAACAAGGTAACCATAAGACATCCGGGGGAACGGATTCTGGATGAACTTGGTATTCCTTACAAAAAGGTCAACCAAGGTCTATTTGTTGCCGATGGACCTCATGCCTGCTCGAAACTCATCGCTTCAGCGTGCGATAGTGGGGTTAAGTTTGCTAATATGACAGTCTTTGACGACCTAGTTCTTAGAGAAGGTGGCCGCGTAGCTGGGGTTGTGATCAACTGGACGCCCGTTTCAGCGATGCCAAGGGAAATAACATGTGTCGATCCAGTAGCCCTAGAATCGGAATTGGTGATTGATGCCACCGGTCACGATGCTCAGGTAGTGAAGAAGTTGGAGGAAAGGGGATTTATCAAAACCAAGGGTTTTGGTGCGATGTGGGTTGAGAGGTCGGAGGATCTTATCATTGAGCATACTGGCGAGGTTCATCCCGGCTTAATTATCACTGGCATGGCCGTGGCGACAACCTATGGTTTGCCTAGGATGGGGCCAACCTTTGGAGCAATGCTTCTGTCAGGTGAAGTGGGAGCGCAAATCGCTTTAGAAAAACTGCGCGAAAATGCGAAGATTAAATAGGGTCTTTCTTTACGATGACGGTGCGGCCCGCGCACTGAAGATAGAGGAGATCGCTAAATATCTAAGGAAGAAGCTGATAAAGGTAGGAGTTGAGGTTAGGGGGAATCCGTTTGCCTTTTACCTGTTGCAGGATAAGGTCTCAGACTATGCCAGAAAAATCGCGTCGATCAAGATACAGGATGCAACCAAGAAGTGGTCATCAGAGCAAGAACCTCTTTATGGTGAGATAGAATATGGGAAGAAGATGATCTTAGGAAAAACGAGAGCTTCTGGAGTACTTTACGATGGATTGGAACTGCAAAGGCTTTTTTTTGAGGTTATACCGGGGAGAGAACGTAGCCTTCAGTTTGTTCACATTGTTTTTAGCAATCGCTTGTTCGCCACTTGGGATGAGCACGAAAGAAGATACCATGCAAGAGTGAACCTGTGTGGTATTCCCTCAATTATCTCGACGACAGGGGTCGTAGAAGCACCGGCAAAGCCCAGGGGATATTATCTACTTAGGCAACAATATGAGATGCTGGGAAAGGATCTGCTGGAGCTCAAGAATAGTTTCAAGGGAGCTTTCATAGATTACGAAGACTTGCGCCTGACGGAGGTTATGAAGGGGTATGCGATGCAGTCGGTTTTCTATTCGTTAGTCGGCGATCCTTTTTGCCAAGACAAAGGGTGTAGACTGTATAACGCTCACTGGCAAGAGGAACTCATCTTTGCTCAAATCGAGAGTGAATATGAGTTTTGCCAACGACATATGTCATTTTTGGAGGAGCTAAATGAGTACTGAGAAGATAGAGGTCAAAGAAGATAAGACGATAAAGGAATTGGTAGGTGAAATGAGTTTATCTTCTGCCCCTATTCTATTAGAGTTGGATGGAGAGATATTCTATCCAGATGAGAACTATGACAGGAAAATACAGGCAGGAAATAGGTTAACGGTAATACCAATAATAGCAGGGGGATGAGCATGGATAGATATTCAAGGCAGGTACTTGTAGCAGGAATTGGGAGATCTGGACAAGAGAAACTGCTCAAAAGCAAGGTTTTGATCATTGGTTGTGGCGCACTAGGTACGGTCATCGCCAATAACCTTGTTCGGGCTGGAGTCGGCTATATGAAGGTCGTGGACCGTGATTTTGTTGAACTCGATAATCTCCAGAGACAGATGTTATTCGACGAGGCAGACGTGGAAAAAAGGATGCCAAAGGCGATTGCGGCGGTCGATAAGCTACGTAAAATAAACTCCTCTGTAAAGATAGAAGCTGAAGTGAAGGATGTCACTCAAAAGAATATTGAAGAACTGATCAAAGATGTGGACATCGTCTTAGATGCGACAGATAACCTCGAAATACGTTTGCTTATAAACGACACCTGCTTCAAACATAATATCCCCTGGATATATGGTGCCGCAATATCGAGTTATGGTATGACGATGAATATTATTCCCAAGGTGACAGCTTGTTTTAGATGCATCATCTCTTCTCTCCCAGCGCCGGGGTCAGTCGATACGTGTGACACCATTGGAGTGTTGAATGCAACAACTAGCATAATCGCATCGCTCCAGTCTAATGAGGCACTAAAGATGCTCTTAGGAGATGAGGATTTAAATCAGGAACTTTTGGTAATCAACTTAAAAGATAATAGTTTCTACAAAATTGTTGTGAAGAAAAGGGATAACTGTCCTTTGTGCGGAGACGGAGTGCTAGAATTTTTAGACAAAAAGGGGCCAAGTGAGCCCATCAAGCTGTGCGGAAGGGAGATGATACAGATTACTCCACAAAGGAAGATGAAGGTCTCGTTAGAACATCTAAAAAGAAAGTTAGAGAGGGTAGGCGAAGCTTCTTATTTGGGCTATCTATTAAGATTCAGGGTTGAGCAATATGAACTAACAATTTTTCCCGATGGGAGGGCGTTTGTTAAAGGTGTTAGTGACAAGGAGACAGCAAGAAGTCTGTACGCTAAGTATATCGGAGTATAACAGTGGCTAAAGAAATGATCGCTCTCGAGAAATATACTTATTATTAACATTGAGTTGTAAGCAAAGGTGAGAGGTCACTGAGATGGTGAAGAGGAAGAGCATAGAGGAGGCAATGACAATATCTAATAGAATGGTGGCTGGAGCTTTGGATGAGTTACCCCCAGCCAAGATGCATTATTCAATCTCGTCTGAGGAAGCACTTAAATCAGCTATTGATGACTACTGCCTTCAATATTTCGGCATATAAGAAGTAAAGTGGGTGAAATAAGATAAGGCAAGTGAATATATCGCAAAGGAGGGACTCATGATTAAGATATTACACAAGAGTGAGTTGTCAAACTTGGAGGTAAACCCAAAAGGAGTATGGTATGCGTTAGGCTATTCGGACCCGGTGCAAGCACGTCCAGCTATTCAAAAATTCTTTAACCAGGCAATGGAAAAAGGATCGTCCTTGCTGGAACCAGCAGCCTGTTACGATATTTTCCCAATAGCCAGGGTAACTCCCTTCGCAGTAGAGGTTAAGGGTGGCATTGTGTTTGAGAGCCAGGATTTGGCAAAGCGTTTTCAAGGAACAAGGGAGCTGGCAGCTTTTATAGTAACCATCGGGCCACGCTTGGAAGAGGAGGTTAAACAATTTTTTTGCAGTGGAAATTCAGGCGTTGGATATATCTTAGATACATTTGGTTCGGTAGCAGTGGACGTAGTGGCTTATAAGGTAAGGGATGTAATCCAAGACTATGCTTCATCCAAGGGCTATCAGGCGATGACTTATGGTAGCTGTATTGGCAAAAGCTGTCCAGCATACACTGATTGCGGCGGGGTAATGATCTTATGGTGGAGTCCGGGCTATGGAGATTTTCCGACGAGGGAACAGAAGAAGCTGTTTACCCTTATTGATGGCAGCCAAATAGGAGTGCATCTGTCAGAATCATGTATGATGACCCCACGCAAGTCTTATGCTTGCCTGTTGCCAATTGGTCCGCAGCTGGAGAAATCACATGGAAAATGCGATGAAGGGCAAAAGGAATGGATTAAGTTAGGTAGTCTTAAACCGATGAAATAATCACCAAATAGTAATGGTAGACACATGTAGCAGCCATCATTTTAATTAAAAAATGCTCTCTGTTGCGTGAGCCTGCCTGTTGCTGATATTTTCCAGGTGATATGGTTGATGAAAATTATGAAAAAAGTATTGGTAGCTATGAGTGGAGGAGTAGATTCGTCTGTTGCTGCTGCCTTTCTTAAAGAGGAGGGATATGCGGTCATCGGGGTGACCATGAAGATATGGGATGGAGAAGCTTTCCGGGGAGAAATCAGGCGCCATGGTTGCTACGGACCAGGCGCGGAAAGAGATATAGAAGACGCCCGCAGAGTTGCTGAGATTTTGGGGATTCCCTTTCACGTTCTTGATTTGAAGAGGGAATACAAGTCGCAAGTTTTGGATTATCTTTGCCATGAGTATCTGTTAGGCAGGACTCCCAATCCGTGCATCAGGTGCAACCGCTGGGTTAAGTTTGACGCCTTAGGCAAAAGGGCACGAGATAGTGGGATTGAATTCGATTGTATCGCCACCGGTCATTATGCTCGAGTTGAATACGATGAAAGCCGGCGCCGGTACTTGCTCAAAAAGGCTAAAGACTTACGGAAAGACCAGTCTTATTTCCTCTTCTCGCTTTCCCAGGAACAGCTTGGTCGGGCCCTTTTCCCAGTGGGCAACTATACTAAGGAAGAAGTAAGAAAAATAGCTTCTAATTTTGAGCTCGGTGTTAATTACAAGTCGGAGAGTCAGGACTTTCTAGCTGGAGATTACTCCTTCCTTGCCAAAGCTGTAGTACAACCAGGGCCAATACTAGACAGGCAGGGGAATGTTCTTGGTCAACACCAAGGAATCCCATTTTACACTATTGGGCAGCGCAGGAGACTTGGCATCTCAGCTAAAGAGCCCCTATATGTTACCGATATTGATCCAGAGAAAAATGCTATTATAGTAGGTAACAAGGGCGAACTGTATCGCGATGAACTTATAGCCTCTGAGTTAAATTGGATAGTAGAGAAACCAACCCGACCTATTAAGTCCAGGGTCAGGATAAGGTATCTTCACAAGGAAGCGGAAGCAACAATAGTCCCCTTGGATGAGAATAGAGTCCATATAAAATTCCAAGAGCCTCAGATGGCGATTAGTCCAGGTCAGGCAGTGGTCTTTTATGACGATGAGGTTGTAATGGGTGGAGGGACGATAGAAAGCACACAAAGGTGAATATGGTTGGAATAATTTTATGATAAATTCCTCCTTTTATGCCTGTTGACACACGTATCTTCGTTTACCATCTATCATCAGGTGAGAGCTAAAAATGATTAAAGTAGAGGAGGAAATCCTTAACTCCAGCCGAGTCGTTGCCGTGGTTGGGCTTTCCGCGAAACCCGACCGACCAAGTTATAAGGTAGCTAGCTATCTGAAGGGGCAGGGCTATAAGATAATTCCTGTAAATCCAGCGGAAAAGGAGAGGTGTTAGGGGAACTTTGTTATCCCGACCTTGCCTCAATTCCGGAGTCGGTGGATGCGGTTGACATCTTTCGCCGCTCTGAGGAGGTACTGCCAATTGTAAAGGAGGCAATCAGGGTGGGAGTGAAGGCGGTGTGGATGCAGGAGGGGGTGATAAATGAAGAGGCAGCTGCTCGGGCCAGGGAAGCTGGGCTTATGGTAGTTATGGATAAGTGTATGCTTAAAGAACACCGAAAACTAGGAAGTGGCGGCGATAAATGAGAGCCGAGTTCTTCATCGCTAAAGAGAACAGTGACACGGTCGAAATAATTTCTGGATCTGGGGATAACGGTCGTAAAAAAAGGTATGGACGAGAGGACTAAAGAAGATGAGTTTCCCAACCTGAAGGAAATAATGAATCACGCTACGAAGGCCGGAGTGAAGCTGCTCGTCTGTGAACAAAGTATCCGGTTGCTTCGCATGGAAAGGGGAGACTTTATACCAGTGGCTAAGGTTGTCGGAGCTGGTACACTCCACGACTGAGTTCTTAAAGCTGGTAGTACTAGGTGGTTCTAAATAAAGCACGAGAGATGTGTGTTGGGGAGCTTGCCAGCGTTCTGAATAAGGAACAATCACTTGTTTCGCACCACCTTAGAGCCCTTAAGGGGTGTAATATCGTTAGGGACGAGCAGGAAGCTCAGAAAGTCTACTATA
>JAGHCA010000030.1 GCA_021160725.1 Dehalococcoidia bacterium
AGTAGTTGCCACAATTCGTTGAGCAAGTCTCGATATCATAATCTGTGCAGATTCTCCCGAACCGGAATAGGAGTTTTTATGCTATGTCAGTAGGGGAAAATATTGTCAATAGTGCGGCTGAAACTACTTTTGCGCCAGACGGGATAGAGAGTTCCGAGAATATTTTTAAAAAAACTTTTCGGAGATATTTCCCTCTCATATTAATACTATGGATTCTTCTTGTATTATATCCAAACCCTCTAAGTTTGGTCGTAAGTATTCACAGATTTATTAACCCCACTGTTAATCCCAGCGCTGTTGAAATGATACTGGATGATTTTCCCTCTGATCCTGTAGCTATAGAGAAGGCGGTTCTGGAACGAATATCCTATCGCCTCGACTGGGAGCTTTATGGTGTGCCCTGGTATTTCCCTGCAGTTGAGGAAATACTGGAGCGAGGAGAAGGAGATTGTAAAGCCCGAGCTCTGGTCTTGGCTTCGATTTTGAAAGCGAAAGACATTCCTTCTCAAGTGAATTCATCTCTGGTACATGTGTGGGTGGATTATGAAGGTAAACAAGAAACCACAATTGAGAATAATCAAGTCAAATTTTACCAGCACGACCCTGAAACAGGTGAAAGACGATTCCAAATTCCTGAGATTGCTCCAGGTGAGGTAATGAACTCTTGGAGGCAACAACTTTGGGCCCCCATGCCAATCGATAGGCGAGTTCTGCTAATTTCAGGCTTATTAGCTCTGGTAGTAGCCAGAGTGGTTTTACGCAAGAAGGGAACTGCCCAGTAAGATTCTACTTTGTTATCTGCATCTCGAATGTTTTCCAGTTGTCAGCCTGCTGTTATGAATTAACCTGTGAACCAGGGTGCAGTCTTCAGTCCCCAACTTATCAACTTTTTACCAATGCGGGTGAGATTGTGAGAAACTCGGAAAAATCAAAAACGCGGCTTCTTTACATAATTCTACATTACTGCCACGAATCTCTACTGTTCTAGTAGTTCAAAGTGCCCGGTCACTCTTAACCTCTAATGTCATCGGCTATTCCAAAGCTGACAGAGTGTTTTTCTTTTTAATGATCCGGTACCAATCTTCGTAACAGTAGATCCCCTGGAAAATAATGGCGGATAGGGAACTGTAAAATACCTCCGGTGTCACTATGTAAGAGTTCCTCATCAGACACACCAAGCCTATAATCAGGGCAAGAAGCCAGTGGTGGAAGTGGAGTTGATAATTCCGCCACGGAATGATTATTGACCTGACAATTCCCTGTTTACCCTCTGTCGGGCCGCTGAGGAACTTGGTAACAGTGAAAGTTATAAGCCAGGTCTTGTAGCAGAATATACCAAGAAAAATAAAAACAGCAATAAGGCCAATGAGGACTATCTTCTTTCTCATTCCTTCTGTTGCATGATGGGCATAGCTAGTCCAAAAAGCCGTTTGATATTATATCATTTTTTCACTCCATCCTTTCATATACCTCCACAGGGTCAAATCCATCAGGAACTGGACGACAAGCCAGGATAGGCCTGCATACTCCACTCTACCCAGCTTATCACCATCAATCTATTGCACTCCTTCTTGTTCAATGTCACCTCGTCTTTAACGGTGACATTTTCACCGACCACTTGAGGGTGACAAAATCATAGTAGAATACTAACAAGAGAATGATGAGTTCCTGACAATGTGTTGGAGGTAATGCAGTATGCGCTAAGATTTTAAAAAGCTCATACTGATGCTAGTATACTGGAAATTGCTGATACATTCTTAGCTTTTTCTATCGGCTGATATGGATTTAAGCGAAGAAAAGGAACTCGTCAGACAAGCACAAAAAGCCCCCGATGCTTTTGCAAAGCTTTACGACCAGTACTATCCTAAAATCTTTGGCTATGTTCTAAGGCGAACCATCAATCTTGAAGCTGCCCAGGATATTACTTCTGAGACGTTTTTCAAGGCGCTAAAGAAGCTCTGGCAATTTCGCTGGCGCAATATATCTTTTTCCGCATGGTTGTATAAAATCGCCACCAACGAGATTAACCAGTATTTCAGACATGCCAAATATAGAAAATCGACATCACTGGAAGAATTACAGGAACAAGGTTTTGAGCCCATATCACACCATGACCCTGAAAGTGAACTGATAGAAGCACAGGAAAAATTAAAACAACATAGAGACTTCCTGGAAATTCAGGAAAAAATTGTTCGCCTTCCTACAAAATATCAGGAGGTCATCACTCTCAGATTTTTCGAGCAAAAGCAGATTAAAGAAATTGCCGAAATCCTGGGGAAAAAAGAAGGAACGATTAAATCCTTGCTCCACCGGGCAGTGGAGAAATTAAGAGAAGCATACTAAACCATCCCGCGACAATCTTGCGGCTTTCCGTGTCAAACAATGCAACCTTTCTCGGCTTCCCGCATTTACAGTAATAGAAGGAATAAAAGTTTATGAGACACGAAGACTTAATCAAGAAACTGGAAAATCTTAAAACTCCCGATATTGAGCTTATCCATCACAAACAAGTACTGAGAATGGCTTTGCTTAACTCCGTGCGTTTTAAAAAGAGGACTATCATGGATTGGGCAAGAATATTAGCCCCTGTCGCTACTGCCGTGCTTCTAATAGCGGTTGCGGGATTTTTTAATGTAATTCAACCCAAATTGCAAATAGCCCAGGCGAAGGAAATCGCTATGAACACCCCTCAGGTTCAAGAATTTATGGAAGAATATGGATTGGAGATTAAAGAAGTCAAACTACAGAATGGCGAGGCATTTGTTTTGCTTAGTTACCAAGCTGCTTCTCGGAAGCGGGATGCTGGTGGAGACATACTGACTGCTCCTGGGGAGGAATCGTTTTCCGCAAGTAATGTCACCGTCTCCGGATACATCCTCAAGATTAATATCGCGGAGGAAAAAGTGACTGGGATCGGGGAGATCAACGAGGACATAGACTTTAAAGACATAGATTTCGAAAATTTAGACCTATCAGAGGGTGTGACTCCTGAGGAGGCCGACCTGGAGTAAGGAAAAGGGGGTGATAGTATTCAAGGAAGTAAATCGTTGAAATGTCGGAGACTGATTGACGAGCTGCAGCCTATCTCCGGCACAAACAAAAAGTTTCACAAAAGGTCGTTGGACAGCTCCGAAACTCTAAATATTTATAGGAGGTGGATGAGATGAATAAAGGATTGATAGCCGTATTAGTTCTAGTGTTGCTGCTGCCGCTGATAGCCTCTGTTCAGATGTCTCAGCCTGCAGCAGGCGAGGTGCTCCAATCAGACAAAGAGCGGATAACTTCACCGGATGTCAGCACGAGTGAGCAGGAATTGCTGGTTAAAGGAAACAGCGCCTTCGCCTTCGAGCTTTACCAGGAGCTTAAAGGGGAGGAGGGTAATCTTTTCTACTCTCCCTATAGCATCTCACTGGCGCTGGCGATGACATATGCCGGAGCGCGTAACGAGACCGCAGAGCAGATGGCTGATACCCTTCAATTCTTGCTTGACCAGGAGAGGCTACACCCTGCATTTAACTGGCTCGATGCAGAACTTGCCAGAAGGGGTGAAGGCGCCGAAGGCAAGGATGGGGAGGGATTCAGGCTGAACATTGTCAACGCCATCTGGGGACAAAAGGATTATGAGTTCCTTGCTGACTTCCTCGGTGTCCTGGCTGAGAATTACGGTGCAGGGCTTAGAATACTGGACTTTATAACAGAGACGGAAAAGTCTCGCCTCATCATCAATGAGTGGGTCAGTGATCAGACGGAAAATTGCATTAATGACCTCCTTCCACAAGGTGCGATTGATGCATTAACCCGCCTTGTGTTAACCAATGCTATCTACTTCAATGCTGCCTGGGAGTATCCTTTCGATAAGGAGATGACAGCAGACTATTCATTCTACCTTCTTGACGGCAGGCAGGTCACCGTGCCGATGATGAAACAGATGGAATCATTCGGCTACACCAAAGGGGAAGGATACCAGGCAGTTGAGCTGCTCTATGACGGTGGTGAACTCTCCATGGTTATTCTCCTGCCCGAAGCTGGCCAGTTCCAGGCTTTTGAAGAAACTCTTAGCGCTCAGCAGGTCAGCAACATCATAAGCGATCTGCAATCTACCGAGGTTACCCTGACGATGCCCCGGTTTGAATTCGACTCAGAATTCAGCCTCAAGGATGCCCTCGCTGACATGGACATGCCGATTGCCTTTTCTGGTGCTGCGGATTTCTCTGGAATGACCGGTAATCGTGAGCTATTTATATCGGATGTTGTGCACAAGGCATTTGTGGCAGTGGATGAAGCTGGCACCGAGGCTGCTGCTGCCACCGCAGTGATTATAAAATTAACAGCGGTATCTGAAACTCCTGTGGAAGTCACCCTAGACCATCCCTTCATCTTCCTGATTCGTGACATCGAGACGGGTGCTATTCTGTTCATCGGGCGCGTTGTGAATCCTGCTGCGTAAGCAAATACCACCTGTAGTACATGAAGACAGAAATAAGCAATCGGTACTGAAATAGAATAGGGTAAGTGACCAAGTTTAAAGTAATGAAGCTAGTAGGCGTGATTGCCCTGGCTGTTGGACACTGCTGTGGCTCCATCCAAGATGTAGCCACAGCCCTCAGAGGAGGTTAGAGAGTATAGAACGTTATGAATTTGCGCACTTGACTATAATTGCACTGGCTCAGTCATGGCTTGTATCACTTATTGCGCTACTAAATGCTATAGTTCCAAGGTTATTTTGATCTCATCTGAGGAATAAGTGTGTACCATGAAACCCAGCTTTTGGGCTAGTCTTAGCATTTTCGTGTTGTCACGCAAAGTGATACCGTAGATGCTTTTTAGCTTTTTCTCATGGGCTATACCTATCAGCATATCGGTGAGTTTTAGCCCCAAACCACTACCCTGGAAATCATCAGCAACCAAAACAGCAAATTCTCCTGTCTCAGCACTAGGTTCAATCATCAGTCTTCCAACTCCCACGTTCCTCCTCTTACTATTCGAGGTATACTCAGCTATGATAGCCATCTCCCGATCGTAGTCAATGTTGCAGTATCTGGTGAGCATCTCATGTGTTATATCTTTGATTAAGTGGAAAAATCTAAACCTCATAGATTGTTCTGAAAGCCCCGCTATCAGTTCCCTTTCGAGTAATTCATCCTCAGGTTTGATGGGTCTTAACAACACCATTCTTCCATCCCTGCATCTCCACGGTTGGACATATCTAGTCGGGTAGGGAGATATTATCAAATGGCTATGTTCTTCCACTCCCTTTCGTACTGCCTCTTTATCAAGAATTATTCTTGCGTCTAGGGCAATAGCGGTATTACTGGTCATAATTAGTGGATTAATATCAGTTTCGGTTATCTCTGGAAAGTCAATGAGCAAGTTTGAAAACTTTACTAAGGTTTCCTCCAGCAATCGCAAGTCAACAGGCGGTCTCTTTCTGAATCCCTGAGATAGCATTTTATAAATCTTGGTTTGTTCCAGTAGTCTTCTAGCTAATACCTGATTTAGAGGTGGTAATCCTACCGCAATATCTTTAAAGAACTCTGCCTCTATCCCTCCGAGTCCAAACATTATTACTGGACCAAAAATTAGGTCCTTCTTGCCGCCAACAATGAGTTCATAATCATAATTTGTAATCATCTTTTGTATGCTAACCCCTTCGACAGCAGCATCAGGCTTGTATTTTCTGGCATTCTCTATTATTTCGCTAAATGCCATTTGTACCTCATCAGCAGAGGAAATATTTAGTTTGATTCCTCCGGCATCTGATTTATGGGTTATATCGGGAGAGGATATTTTCATGACCACTGGATAACCAACTTGTGATGCTATCCTGACAGCATCTTTACCATCTTTAGCTACATGTGCAGTGGCTGCTGAGATTCCATATGTTGTCAGGAACTTTTTTGAGTTTTCCTCGGTTAAAACTGTTCTGTCCTCTTTCACTGCCTTGCGGATAAGTGTTTTTAGGTAGTTTTTTGAAGGTCCTGAGTCGAGTGGTAATTCTTCAGGTGTTTCATACAATGACTCAAGATTACGAGCATACTGGTACATATATAAATATGTTCTTATTGCTTCTTCGGGAAATTCATAAGCAGGGATTTTATTGTCGTAAAGTAATTGCCTCGCCTTAGCTGTTTTTTTATTACCCATCCAAGCCGCCAAAATAGGCTTGTTACTCTTGGCATACTTGATGATAGCGTTTGCTACCTCAGTGGGTCCTGCCCTACCTTGTGGTGTGTATATGACTATGATGCCGTCAACTCCAGGGTCTTTAACGATGACCTCCATAGTTTGCGCGTATCTTTGAGAATCTGAATCACCAAGAATGTCAATAGGATTAAATTTACTCCAGTTAGTAGGCAGGAAGTTGTTCAAGCTGTTAATAGTCGTCTTGCTGAGTTGAGCTAACTTACCTCCTCTGCCTATCAGAGTATCCGTGGCTAGCACTGATGGTCCACCAGCGTTGGTTACTATAGCCAAATTTGGCCCTTTAGGTAGCCGAGCGGTATTCAATATAGAAGCGCAGTTGAAAAGATCCTCAATTTCCTCTACCCGTACCACACCAGCTCTGCGGAAAATAGCATCATAGTACAAATCCTCGCCTACCATAGCTCCTGTATGAGACTTGGCTGCTCTTCTGCCTTCTTGAAATTTTCCCGCCTTCAAAACGATTATCGGCTTTGTTCTGGCAAAACCTCTGGCAGCGCTCATGAATTTCTTGGCGTTTGCTATTGATTCCATGTATATAATTATGCTTCGGGTCTCAGGGTCTTCCCCAAAATAATCTATTAAGTCACCAAAATTGATATCCAGCATGGAACCCAGCGAAACAAAGGCACTGAAACCAATGCCTTTACTGGTTGCCCAATCAAGGACAGCAGACCCTAGCGCACCACTTTGTGATAGGAAGGCAACATTTCCAGCTTTAGGCATTATGGAGGCAAATGTTGTGTTTAAACTGGTGCTAGGCCTAATAGTGCCCATGCAATTAGGCCCCATTATCCTGATATCATATTTGGCAGCTATTTCTGCTATTTTATCTTCGCGCGATTGCCCATCCGCCCCTATTTCCTTAAAACCAGCTGAAATGATGATAATGGCTTTAACACCAGCTTTGCCAATTTCTTCAACTAAATCAGCAACACTTTTAGCAGGTGTAGCAATGACAGCGAGTTCAGGAAGTTCGGGTAATGAATTTATGTCAGGATAGCATTTTAAGCCGAGTACCTCTTCTCTATTGGGATTTACAGGATATATTTTTCTGCTATCACTACCATGCAACAGATTTTCTAGAATTGTTTTTCCCGCCGTACCTTTTCTATCTGTAGCTCCGAGTACAGCTACACTGCTAGGGTTGAAAAACAGTTTTATCTTTTCCACAGCTCTTTACACACCACTGCTATCTGAATAATCTGTTTAACCAATAATTTGTGCAAGCCTCAATAGTCATTGAGGTTATCGCTGCTATATTATCTCATACAGTTAGTGGATGGACAACCTTTACTTCTATTACCTTAAGCGCCTAAACCTTCCCTTATTTTATTGACTGTATACTGCCATGCTGGAGGTTGTCTCAGAATTGCTACGCGTAGATACAGGCAGTCGTATGCGAACAGCTATTGATTTAAGCCAATGGTGATCACCCTCTCATGTTGGCTAAAAGTGCTGCCAGAGTGCTATACACAGCAGCTAAAAATCACCAACTTGACAGGTATTGTGCCCGGGCTGTAAGAGAAAGCAACTAAATTTTACCGAGATTGTAAAACCAAAGATAGCCACAGACGATGCTTGCAAAATATCTGCAAATTACAGATAATTACGAGGGTGTGCCAGCGTAGCTCAGGGGTAGAGCAGCGGTTTCGTAAACCGCCGGTCGTCGGTTCAAATCCGACCGCTGGCTGAGGGTGATATGAGCAAATTCGTAGATAAATTGCAGAGTCTTTCTGAATCTTCAACCACGCCTATAGGTTTTCACCCCTCTGTCCCTGAACTAAAAAGCCCGGCAATGTTGCTTGTTGTGGGATTGTCGGAGACACAGGTCAAAGAAGCCCAAATTGGGGCCAATATTAATGCCGATGCTTGGTTGATATTGAGCCAGGAACTAAGTGCCAAGAGTGTCAGGCAAATTATCAAAGTTGCGGGCGACATCCCCGTGGGGATATTTGCGAAAGGTATAAGTGAAGGAGAGATAGACGAGTTTGTGAGTTTAGGATGTGACTTTGTGGTTTTTGACGTTAAGGTAGCTGCGGCGATTTTACACAAAGAAGAGGTAGGCAAAATTTTGATGATAGAACCTTCATTAGACCAAGGTTTTGTTAGAGCCATTAATTCCATTGAAGTAGATGGTGTGCTCATCAGTAGTGGAGGCAAAGATGATTTTGTTGCTGTAGAGCATTTGCTTGTTTGTCGAAGATTTGTCGAACTCTTGGAAAAGCCGATTGTAATGACTTTGCCCTCTTCAATCACGAAAGGCGAGCTTACTAATTTATGGCAGGCTGGGGTAGATGGAGTAGTTGTCTCTTCAGCGCAATCAGTTGAGACGTTGGCAGAACTGAAGAAAACGATTGACGATCTGCCCAGAGGAGATAGGAGGCGCCGCGCCAAATTAGGTGTGATGCTTCCTCATTATAGTGGATTTGTGGCTGCGGAGGAAGATGAGGAGGAAGAGTAAATTTAGACTGAATCCCGTTCGTAATGGGAAAGTTCTCCTAAAATCTCCTCTTTTAATCTTAGGAAAGATAGGAGAGACAGGGAGTGAGAGCCCCTGACTCTAAAATTTGTAGAAAAACTAAACCATCACTATAGTCCTGCTCAAAGTAAGCCATGGAAACAAGCCTGAGCCTATTTTTATTGGCAGCAGCAGGAATTTCTCTCACCGGCGTTATGTTACCCGGACCGATGACTGCGGCTACCATAGCTAAGGGCTACAGTGACAAACACGCCGGTGCCTGGATTGCAGCAGGGCATGCTATCGTTGAAGTGCCAATCATAGCTATAATTTATGCTGCAATTTATTTTGGATTTGAACATGTCATTAGCTTCCCCCAGGTAAAAATGGGTATCTATCTTGCCGGTGGCTTAATGCTCTTCTACCTGGGTTTTCGAATGTTTCGAGCTACTCGTGAGACGCTTGGTGCAGTGGGTGGCTTGCCAGCTAGTTCTTTAGTGACAGGAATTGTAATTACGGGAACTAATCCTGCCTTTTATATGTGGTGGGCGACTGCGGGTGCGGCCCTTATAATCGGTGCTGCCAAGTTCGGGCTTGTCGGCGTTATTTTGTTTGCTATAGTGCATTTGCCTTGTGATTTGGTCTGGAGCGAATTTATCTCCGCAGGCACATTCGGATCAAGACGATGGTGGACACAGAAGGTACAAAAAATTGTGTTTAGGGTTTGCGCTTTGATTCTAGCTGGCTTTGGTGTCTGGTTTTGTATTTCTGCGTTCTTATGAACTCAAAGGATTTTCTGGCTTGCCTGCAAGTATTTCCCTTCAGTTTTTATAGACGGGGCAATAACCATTTTAACCTTATGCATTTCCTTGATAGTTCTAGCACTGCATACCCCCATGCTGGTGCGCAGAGCACCAACTAGATTTTGAGTGCCGTCGGTAACGGAAGTAGGACCGAAGAGAACTTGCTCTAATGATGCGGTAGTGCCAACTCTAACACGAGTCCCTCTAGGTAATGCTGGATGGGGGTGAGCCATACCCCAGTGATAGCCTTTTCCCGGTGCTTCTGCAGCTTGAGCTAGAGGTGAGCCAATCATTACAGCGTCGGCACCTGCAGCAAATGCTTTGCATAAATCGCCACCGGTGCGAATACCTCCATCAGTTATTACTACCACATATTTACCACTTTCCCGAAGATATGTTTCTCTGGCAGCAGCACAATTCAGAGTGGCGGTTATCTGAGGCACTCCAACACCAATAACTTCCCTGGTGGTACAAGCAGCCCCAGGCCCAACCCCAACTAAGATACCATCTATGCCCGTTCTCATCAGTTCTAATGCTGCGCTGTAGCTACAACAATTACCTACTATAATAGGCAAGGACATTTGCTGGCATAGCTCAGACAGGATAAGCCCCCGGTAGCTCTTTGAGATATGCCTGGCTGTGGTAACAGTAGATTGCACTACGAGTATATCCACGCCGGCATCTTTGGCTATGGGAGCCAAGCGTTTCGTGTTGGCTGGAGTTACAGATACGGCGCAGATAGCTCCAGCCTGTTTTATTGCTCCAATGCGTTGGCCAACGAGCTTTTCCTTGATAGGCTGAGAATAAATTTTTTGAAGCACAGAAGTAACCTCTGTCTCAGGAGTTTGGGTAATTTGGTTTAAGACCTCATCAGGGTTTTCATATCTTGTCTGTACACCTTCTAGATTAAGTACTGCCAGCCCACCGAGTTTATTAAACTTAATAGCAAAGGCTGGGTCAACAATAGCATCCATAGCAGAGGCGAGAATAGGAATGGTCAAAGTATGGTTTCCTATAGTAAAATCTATGTTGGTTTGGTCAGGATTGACGGTCACATCTCCGGGGACAAGCGCAACTTCATCAAATCCATAAGCACGTTCCATCTCTTTGAATTTAGAGTGAGCCATTTTGCTTACCTGATAGAAATTGGTACAAACTATACAATCATGGCGTTCTAAAGTCAAACCAGAGTTGTGCGGTGTCCAAGACATACTATACAGTTTTTGAACTACGGGTATACTGAGTACATTAAAAAGACGTTGTAGGCGTTGTCATTCTTCCTGTTTGGCCTTGACCTGGTAAATTCCAGCCCTTCTCTGTCGCAATACTTGTAGAGGATCTCGTTGATAAACTCACTGCCATTGTCCGAGTCCAACCCTTTCCATTCAAAGGGAGTCCTCCTTCTTAT
>JAGHCA010000017.1 GCA_021160725.1 Dehalococcoidia bacterium
GGCGGTTCTTCACCGTGATGAGCACAGACCGCTGAGACTATGGGGAGACGCCCGGAATGGCAATAGCCTATTTCGCTTTGTAACCTGTTGACTCGGCACTGTCGGGGGCAGATGTCGCAGGAGGCTAATCGAGACTCAATCGCCTGGGCGCGGCGCTCCAATTCGCCGGAGTAGTATAGTGCAATATATCCTGGTTCCATAGATGCTAAAATACTGTCAGTGAAGGTGGCATAGCTCACTGATTCATACTTTAGATGGCTGATATGGTGCTGTCAACTCAAGACGTCCGGGCTGGGCGGGATGTTTCAGAGCAGTCCATCGGCGATAATTCTCCTTCAGGCTGCAAGGAGCGAGAAACACCTTAGCTTCTTCTTGCGAAGAGAAAGACCTTATATCCCACGAAGATAAGCACAACCAGGACGACAGAAATACCTACAAATCTCATTGTGTTGTCCAGGTCATTAAGTGCAATTGGGAATATCATCGTTCCTATGCCACCCAAAATCAAGCCAGCCCCGAAGATATCCACTCTGCGTCGAATGAATGTGCCCCCGACTGCAAACACCACCCCCAGAGGTAAGACAATAAAGAAGATGTTCCTGTTGTGCACCGCTGCTTCCTGGTGGTATTCTTCCACATCTTGCTGGTATTCTTCCTCGGCCTCTCTCCATTGTTGCTCCCACTCCTCATACTCAGTGCTATTGTAAGCCGGTGGGTGGTCGGGATATTCAGGATAGTCCGGGTAGGGTGGGGGCGGGTAGAAAGCGTGGATGCCCGTGATAACAAGCAGGACAAGCATAACTGCTATAGCCACAATATAGATAACCCTAAGAATGCGCACCTATTTACTCCTGCGAGGGATAGTCAATCGTGTTCCTCTCCGTGCGCCGGCTGATTCCTTCTGACAATGTCAATTTATTTTTATCCCCACCTGATTCAATTATATTCCTAACTGGCCCGGAATGGAAATCTATTGTCCTTGTGCAGTCACTCAGAGTTAGTTCTCTATGTAGTTGCAATGAGCGAAATTCTCTGCTTCGCTAAAAAACCCGGTTGTTGCCTCGTATACCTGTGAGGGACAGCCCTTTGCCCGGAAAATCAGGCTTGATTTCGTAGGATAGCACGCACACGCTGGAGCAGTGGCGGATGAGAGTAGTTCAGAAAAACGTAAAAGGGATGGGGCATCAAGTTTGACAGATTACCGGCATGGAGTTTCTTTAACGCTTCTACCAGATGCTGTGGATGCTGGATGGTCTCGGCTGCAAATCGGTCGGCTTCATACTCGTTCTTCCGTGATAGCGCATGCATTATGACCGAAAGCACCATCTCCAGCGGGGTGTAGAGCAAGCCGAAGAACACAATCCCGCTGTAAATAGACTGTTGCTCCATATAGAATGCGTCGTAAAGCCCGGGGCTGCCCAGGAAGATAGATAGCACAAAAAAGAGCAACCCTGTGTGAAGAATATTGATTATCGTACCCTGTAATATGTGCCTCTTCTTGTAATGGCCGATTTCATGAGCAAGCACAGCTATCAGTTCGGGCACCGTGTGATTTTTAATTAAGGTATCAAAGAGGGCAATTCGCTTGTTACGGCCAAAGCCGGTAAAGAAGGCATTTGACTTACTGGAGCGCCGGGAGCCGTCTATCACAAAAACGTTTGTAACAGGGAAACCAACCGAGCGGGCATAATTGAGAATAGCCTCTTTCAACTCGCCCGACTCCAGCGGAGTGAACTTGTTAAAGAGCGGCATAATCCAGGTCGGAGTCACATACTGCATAACAAGGGAAAAGGCAGCGACGGCAAGCCAGCAGTAGACCCAGGCTTGATAGCCCACATGTTCAAACAAAGCCAGAATACCGCTTAGCAGGGCGGCACCAAGCAGTGCCGCAAGATCCAGTCCTTTGATTCTGTCCAACAGGAAAGTACGCGGGGTAGTCCTGTTAAAGCCAAATCTCTCCTCGATTACAAAGGTGTGATAGATGCTGAAAGGGAGCGTAAGCAGGCTATAACCCAGCATCAGGATGCCGATGTATAACAATCCTCTCACGATGGGGTCAAAGCTCCAGGACCTGACTACCTGGTCAAGATAGTTGAAGCCACCGGCAAACCAGAAGGAAAGCAGAACGAGCAAGCTGAATGTATCGGTCACGACATCAAAACGGGTGTTAGTGCGAATATATTCTTGAGCCTTACGATATTCCTCCGGTTGATACACCCCTTCAAGAGCTGGAGGCGGGTCCGACTTCAGGGATTTGAGATTGAGCAGATTTGCTACCACGCTCACCGCATACTCAATAAGCAGGGCAAAAAGAATGATAAAAAAGAAGGGATTCATCATTGCTTGGCCAGTTACACAATAGTTTATTACAGACTAATACCGCTATCAACAGGCAGTTCAGGCAGGTCATAGTGACTCGGACACCAAACGGGATATTACCGTTAAAAATAGCGGCAAAACAGGGTATAATGGGGTGCATCGAGGCGAAGCCAAAAAACAATACCTGGACTACCGAAGGAATGCAAGATAACAATAAACCGTCGCTTGTATACGTGGCGTCTAGTGCCTGTGCCCGCTGGCTATACCGCCAGAATGTCGGAGGGAAGGTACAAACACTTTGAGCAAAAAACAGCCTGTGTTCTATGGATGGTGGCTGGTCCTGGGGTTATTTCTTATAGGCACACTCGGCCCCCTGGCGAGACACAGTATGACTGTTTTTCTTCCTTTTATCACGTCCGATACGGGCTGGTCACGATCAACAATAGGCTTTGCCCAAAGTCTTGCTATATGGCTATATGCCATCTTTGTACTGCTCTCTGGTGCCATGGTTGATAGAATTGGCAGCCGGAAGACTTTCTTAATCGGTGGTGCTATTAGCCTGGGAGGTTGGATCTTGCTCTCCACTGTTAAATCACCCTGGCAGCTGTATCTATATTATGGAGTGATTCTGGCACTGGCAGTGAGTATGACTCATTATGTTCCTGTCGTAGCGACAAGCCGCAAGTGGTTTGTAAGGCGAGCCGGCTTAGTAGCCGGTATTACTGCCAGCGCCTGGGCTGTAGGCACCTCGATATTCTCGCCCGTAATGACCCAACTGGCTGCTGCCTACGGCTGGCGCTATACTTCTCTAGTCCTGGGCATTTGTTTCAGCGTAATCATCATCCTGCTGGCATTCCTCGTCATTCGGGATACTCCGGAATCTTTAGGGCTGCATCCTGACGGTGGGACATCGGCGCTCCCCGTCGATAGCTCAGCATCAATAGAGATATCTTGGTCTGTGAAGCGTGCCGTCAAAACATCGCAGTTTTGCTTGCTATTCCTCGCCTATTCTGTATATAACATCGGGGTTGCCGGTCTGGGAGCTCATGTGGTAGTGTGGGGTACAGACCTGGGCAGTCCAGAGGCAACTGCTGGTGTTTTTTCCACAGCATTTGCTGCGTCCTGGGCATCTAGTTGCGTAGTGGGAGGCTGGCTGGGCGATAGGTACGGAAAGAAACGAGTGATGCCGATAGCTCTGACGGTCTCCGCCGTAGCGATGTTGTACGGATGGCTGGGAGTACACACCCAGCAAGGTCTGATTGCGCTGGCTATTGCTATTGGTCTCAGCAGTGGTCTTCAGGTTCCGCTTTATGTTCCATTACTCGGTGACCTTTTTGGCAGAGCCAACGTAGGCTCGCTTTTTGCTATCCTTACATTTGGTTATGGCTTAATTGGAGGCTGTGGCCCGTTCATTTGGGCCAGACTTTATGAAACAACAGGGAGCTATAACATTGCCTGCCTGATATCTGTGGTATGTTATGCTATAGCTGTTGTGGCTCTTTTATTCGTTCGCCCCATAAGGGCTAAGCAGAGTGATTAGGTTCATAGACATGCAGAATGGTATAAGAGAAAAGATACTGCGAGGAACAAGGAGGATATCAAAGAATGATTAAGCTGGCGCCGTCAATTCTTTCCGCTGATTTTGCCCGCCTCGGTGAACAGATTGCCGAGGTCGCTGGTGCCGGGGCTGATTATATCCACATAGATGTCATGGACGGGCATTTTGTGCCCAATATTACCATCGGGGCTCCAGTGGTGGCTTCAATTCGACCTGTAACCAGCTTGCCCCTGGACGTCCACTTAATGATAGAGCACCCGGAGCGGTATATCTCCGACTTTGTTAAGGCAGGTGCCAACATTATTACCGTGCATGTGGAAGCCACTCCCCATCTTAAGAGCACGGTTCGGGCAATAAAGGAGCAGGGGGCGAAGGCCGGAGTATCCCTGAACCCAGCTACTCCTCTCAGCGCAGCAGATGCGTTTATTCATCACGTTGACCTTGTGCTCATTATGAGCGTTAATCCGGGCTTCGGTGGGCAATCTTTTATCCCGGAAACACTGCCCAAGATAGCGAGTATGCGCCAAATGATTGACAGTAGAAAACCGGGTGTCGAGTTGGAAGTCGACGGGGGAATCAATGTCGAGAATGCCCCGGAGATAGTAGAAGCTGGTGCCGATGTCCTGGTGGCGGGAAGCAGCATCTTCAGGTCCGGGGAAGGGATAGGCCGGGCGCTACAAAGACTGAGGGAAGCAACATCACAGAAATCCTAAATCCGAAGCACGAAATCCCAAACAATACCAAAACTCAAAATATAAATGACCAAAACAGTTTAGAGTTTTGAATTTCGATATTTGGATTTGTCCCGACTTTTCGAAGATGCTCGATGAAATCGGCATTTAGAGTTCAGAAATTAGTATTTGGAATTTGCTTGTGATCGTGAAGGAAAGGGTTACTTCACACCTCTAGAAACGACTTCTTGGGATTGATTCAGCGGGCAGCTTTATACTGGGTGCGGAGGCATCTGGTGCAGATGTTGACTTTTCTTTTCCTTCCTTCTACCATAATCGTAGTTCGGTGAACATTAGGTAGCCAACGTCGCAGGGTACGCTTCTTAGAGTGGCTTACATTATGACCAAATTGAGCTTGTTTACCGCAGATGTCACACTTCATATAAACTTTCCTGTCTGTTCAATTTTCGTCTATGATAACACAATTATCAATCCAGGTGAAGAGGCACAATGAAAATTAACCTAGCCGATGGTCAAACAATGAAAGAGATGTTTGCCTCAGGAACTGCCTGGCTGGAAAAATGCGCCCCTGATATTAATGCCATAAACGTTTTCCCTATTCCCGATGGGGATACCGGAACCAATATGGTGCTCACCATGCAATATGCCCTGGAAGAGGCAAAACTAAATTCGGAGAACCAGGTCTCTTCGGTAGCCGAGTCACTGGCTCACGGTGCTTTAATGGGAGCGCGGGGCAATTCGGGGGTTATCTTGTCTCAATTCTTCAGGGGTTTAGCTAAAGGGCTGAAGGGCAAGACTCATTTCAACGGTGGTGATTTTGCCGAGGCAATGGTCGAAGCATCACAAATTGCTTATCAAGGGATTGTCAATCCTGTAGAGGGAACCATTTTGACGGTAATGAAAGACGCGTCTAAAGCTGCTAAAGAAGCAGTTAAAAATAATGATTCCTTAGTTTCGGTATTGGAAGCCGCGGTAAAATCAGCTGAGGAGTCAGTGGCCCGGACTCCCAGCTTACTGCCTGTATTAAGGGATGCCGGAGTGGTGGATGCCGGTGGGCAGGGTTTATATATCTTGCTGGACGGCGTTCTGCAATTCCTCAGAGGAGAGTCACAAAGGATACAGTATCGGAGGCCTCGCCTGGTTGTCGCCGAGAGTCAATTAGTTCCCAGGGCAGCTCAGATGCCAACCCGGCTGGAAACGCCTCACGGGTATTGCATAAATTTTGTTATTGAGGGGCAGGACCTTAATTTAGGCAAAATCGAAAAAGATCTCAAAAAGAAGGGGCAATCTTTGATAGTTACCGGAGCCGATACTCTGGTCAGGGTTCATATACACAGCTTCCAGCCCGGTGAAATACTGCAATATGCCACAAAACTGGGCAAGCTGCATGAGGTAACTATTAATAACATGGATGACCAGTACGCCGAATTTATCAAGATGCAGAGGGAAAGAATGCCTTCGGTCGATATCGCTACGGTTGCGGTGGCTACTGGAGATGGTTTTTTCGAGCTGTTTAATAGTTTGGGTAACATCATCATTGTCCCCGGTGGGCAAACTATGAACCCCAGCGTTCGTGAGCTCTTGCAAGCTGTGGAATCAGCCCCTTCAAACAACATCATTCTGTTACCCAATAACAAAAACATAGTGTCTGCCGCCTCTCAGATACAGTCCTTGACTTCTAAAAAAGTGAAGGTGATTCCCACCCGGAATATCCCTCAAGGCATAGCGGCGTTTCTGGCCTTCGATTATGAAATGGATCTGGAGGGAAATGCCCAAGTTATGGAGAAAGCAATAAGAAAAGTAAAGGCTATAGAGGTTACCAAGGCGATGCGTGGAATCCGTTTCAATAACCTGGAAATAAAAAAGGGGCAATTTATTGCTATTCTAAACGATGAAGATTTGATAGCCAAGGCTGATAAAATGAGAGATGCCATCCTTGAAGCTGTGGGCAAAGCAGGGGCAGAGAAAGCAGAGATAATCACCGTGTATTATGGTGCTGAAATCAAGGGTGTTGAAGCTCAAGAGATAGCTCAGGATATTCGTGACCACTACCACACCGAGGTCGAGGTAGTTTATGGCGGCCAGCCACATTATAATTATATAATTTCACTGGAATAACGTTTGTGGCAGAGCTACAACTAAGAGGTAAGGAATAGTGGTCAAGGTTGTAACCGATAGCTGTTCCGACATTACCCCGCAGTTAGCCCAGGAGCTTGGGATTACTGTGGTACCGTTGTACGTCCAGTTTGGAAATGAGATCTACCGGGATAATGTTGATCTGAGTACAGAGGAGTTCTACCATAAGCTGGAGATAAGTAAGATTCATCCCACCACCTCAACCGCCACCCCGGCTGAATTTGCCAATCTTTTCAATGAACTAGCGGAGGAAACAAAGGAAATCCTGGTCATAACTCTTTCGGAAAAGTTCAGCGCTACCTATGCAGCGGCGCTTCAGTCCAAGACTATGGTTAAGAAAGATTGTCACATTGAGGTCATTGACTCCAGGGCGGGAGCAGGCGCACAAATGCTTTTAGTTATCCTGGCAGCTCAGATGGCAAGAGCAGGGGCTAGTTTAGACAAAATTGTGGACCGGGTTAAGATGGCGATTCCCAGAGTCCAAATACGGATGACCTTCGACACCCTGGAATACTTGAGAAGGGGTGGGCGTATTGGTAAGGCACAGGCTTTCCTGGGCAGTTTGTTAAAAGTAAATCCTGTCCTGGGAATAAAAGGCGGTGCAACCTTTCCCATCGCTCGCGCCCGCAACCGAACTGAAGCTATGGATTTCCTGGTAAATTTTGTCAAGGAGTTCAGCCAGGTAGAAGCTGTTGCTATCGAAGATGCCACTACCCCCGACGATTTACAGACACTAGCCAGGCGGCTTAAAGATGTCGTTCCTCCGGAGCGCATCTACCTTTCCAAGGTAAGTCCTGTGGTGGGAACTCACGTTGGTCCTCATGTTCTGGCTGTTGCCGTCCTTGAAGCAGAATAGAAAGTGACAAGCATTGATTCGCTGAGAAACGTTCTTGAGCTGGAATGTCGGAAGGGTTACACCAATAAGGCAGTAATCGGCGGCTTAGATAAATATCTTCACAAACAGGCAGGGGAAATCAGGCAGAGTATCAATAACCCACAGCTTTTAAGCGGCTTTGATGAACTTAACCTTGCCAATTCCAATTATGGTTCTTACGGCGTGGATGAGCGCAAGAGATGGATTACAAGGGTCCTGGGGTGGCTGGATAATCTGGAAAAGACAAGGGAAGATACCCTCACCTCACCTATCCCATCAAGGGAGAGGCATAAGACGAGGGTAACAGCGGCGGCTGAGCCTCGCCAGAAACAAGGAGACGGACTAGACTCGCCCATAACTGTTATCCCGGGCATCGCCGCCAGCGCAGCTAATAAATTCTCCAAACTTAATGTAAAAACAGTGCGCGACTTGCTTTATTTCTTCCCCAGGCGCTATGTCGATTACAGCCGGATAAAACCTATCTCCGAACTTATAGAGGGTGAAGAACAGACTGTTATGGGTACAATCTGGCAGGCTAGAGTAGCCACTTTAGGAAGACGGAAAGGCACAGAAGCAATTGTCGGCGACAAGACTGGGAACATTAGAGTGGTCTGGTTTAATCAACCTTACCTGGCAAAAAAGTTCCATACTAATGCCAGAATAGTAATCAGCGGCACAGTTAGCGAATTCAAGAGTCACAAGGTATTTGAGTCCCCAGAATGGGAATTGCTGGGCGATAAAGAATTGGTTCACACCGGGCGCCTGGTCCCTGTCTATCCCCTTACTCAAGGATTATATCCCAGGCAAGTGAGGAAATGGATTAAGAGCGCTGTTGATGGCTATGCCTGGCAACTGGATGATTTCTTGCCTTCCGAGATTAAGAGCCGCTGTCAGTTATTAGACTTGTCCATTGCAATCGCTCAAATCCACTATCCCGATGATCAGGCGATGGCAAAAAGAGCAAAAGCGAGGTTAGCTTTCGACGAGCTGTTTCTTCTTCAGTTAGGCGTGCTGGCTAGAAAGCGAGACTGGCAGGAAGGTCAACCAAGCAATGCCTTTCATATAGACCAGGAAGTTATCGACAAATTTTTACATTGCTTACCCTTCACTTTGACTCAGGCACAGAAGCGGGTGTTGCAGGAAATTTTAACCGACCTCAAGCAAGTAAAAGCCATGTCACGCCTTCTTCAAGGAGAGGTAGGCAGTGGCAAAACCGTAATTGCCACCCTGGCTCTCTTGATAGCTGCTGCCAACGGTTACCAGGGGGCGTTAATGGCGCCCACCGAGGTCTTAGCCGAGCAGCATTACACCAATATCTGTAGCTATCTATCCCAGGCCAGCACTCAGGAACATGCACTTCCACTTTATCCGGGACAGAGTTCTGAGCCAGGCAAAAGCTCTTCGGCTTCGCCCAAGACGGAAACCATCAGATGCTACATAGGATTTCTCCCCAAGCCTCTTACCATCGCTTTGCTCACCGGGAGCCTCAGCAACAACATTAAAGAAAGATTACATGATAAAATCAGGCAAGGTGAAATTGACATTGTTGTCGGCACCCATGCCCTTATTCAAAAGGAGGTAGAATTTAATAAATTAGGTTTGGCGGTAATAGATGAGCAACATCGCTTTGGCGTATCGCAGCGCTCTGCCCTGCGGCAAAAGGGTTTTACCCCTCATGTCCTGGTCATGACAGCCACACCCATCCCTCGGACTATGGCGCTGACGCTATACGGAGACCTCGACCTTTCAGTTATTGATGAATTGCCCCCGGGGCGACAGGTAGTGAAAACAAAATGGCTCGAACCACAAGATAGGGAAAAGGCTTATAACTTCCTCCGCCGCCAGGTCAGCAATGGGCGGCAAGCTTTTATCATCTGTCCCTTAATCGAAGAATCCGAAGTACTTGAAGCAAAAGCTGCCACAACGGAGTATGAGCGACTATCCCAAGAGGTCTTCCCTGATTTAAAATTAGGATTGCTACATGGGCAAATGTCCGGTAGTGAGAAAGAGAAAGTAATGCATCATTTTCGAGCCGGAGAACTGGATATTCTGGTGTCAACCTCAGTAGTAGAGGTGGGTATTGACGTACCCAGGGCTTCTGTCATGATGGTAGAGGGCGCTGAGCGCTTTGGCTTATCTCAGCTCCACCAATTCAGGGGACGTGTGGGACGGGATAAGGAGCAAGGTTATTGCCTGCTTATGCCGGAAAAGCTCTCTCCTGAAGCAAGAGAGCGCCTCCGGCTGATGGAGAACGTTCACAACGGCTTCGCCCTGGCGGAAAAGGATTTAGAGCTGCGAGGTCCTGGGGAATTTTTCGGCACTCACCAGAGCGGCTTGCCCGACCTCAAACTTGCCAAGCTGACTGATTTACGCAGTATGGAGTTAGCCCGGCAAGAAGCAATAACTCTTTTCCAAAGCGACCCCAATTTGAAGAAGGCTGAGCATCAACCTTTACGTCAACAATTAAGCCGGGCATGGGACAGAGGTGCTGAATGGAGTTAATCATGCTCAAGCAAGAACTAGCCAGATGCTTGCGGCAAGCTGTGGTGGAAGCACAGCAAAAAGGTGCTCTGGCTTTGGCTGCCTTGCCCGAGATGCTTATAGAACACCCGCAAAATCCCGAACATGGAGATTTCTCCTCAGGTCTCCCCTTGAAGCTGGCCAGGGCTATGAGGATGCCCCCTATAGCTATAGCCGAAAAAATCTCTGAATACATAGTACCACCGCCCCAAATTGACAGGCTCTGGGTTGCTCCGCCAGGTTTCATCAACTTCACTTTGCGGGAGGATTGGCTGCGTACGCAGGTGGAACCAATCCTGGCTAACGGTGAATCATATGGCAACATTGACTTGGGTAAAGGTAAGCGGGTCCAAGTTGAATTTGTTAGTGTCAACCCCACCGGACCTCTCCACGTAGGTCACGGTCGCGGTGCCGTTTTAGGTAGCACCTTAGCAAATGTGCTTACTGCCTCTGGCTATGCCGTAGAAAAGGAATATTACATCAATGATATGGGTAATCAGATTGATAACTTCGGTCGTTCCCTCTATGCTCGTTATCAACAGTGCCTAGATAAAGAAGCTGCCATGCCCCCGGATGGCTACTACGGCAACTACATGATTGACCTGGCCAAAGAGATAGTCCAAGAGCAGGGTGATAGATTTTTATCGTTGGCTGAGAGTGAGGCAGCATCACAATTGGCAAAGATTGGGGTTGCCAAGATATTACAGGGAATTAAAGAAGACCTCGAGCTACTAAACGTTAATTTCGACACCTGGTTCTCAGAAAGAAGCCTCTATCAAGGCGGGCAGTATAACAAGGCTATGGAATTGCTCCAGAGCAGGGGCTATATTGCCAAGAAAGAAAATGCCACCTGGTTTGAATCAAGTTCCTTGGGTGAAGATAAAGACAATGTTCTTGTGCGCAGCGATGGTTCTCCCACCTATTTTGCCTCCGACATTGCCTACCATTACAACAAATTTGTGGAGCGAAAATTCGACTTGGTGATTGATATCTGGGGAGCTGACCATCAGGGACACGTTCCGCGAATGAAAGCAATGCTCAAGGCTTTGGGACAGGATCCCGAACAGCTTAAGGTGATACTCTGCCAGCTGGTCACACTGCGACGCGGACAGGAAATAGTTAAAGTATCCAAGCGCAGCGGCGATATCATTACCTTACGGGAGGTAATAGACGAAGTCGGCCCAGATGCTTGCCGATTCTTGTTCCTCGCCCGTTCTGCTGATAGCCAGATGGATTTTGACCTGGAGATGGCTAAGCGGCAATCAGCAGACAACCCAGTGTATTATGTGCAATATGCTCATGCTCGGATCGCCAGTATTATTCGCTTAGCTGAACAGCGGAAGATAGATTACAGTCAGGGCGACGTTTCTCTGCTTACCACCGAGCCGGAACTAACTTTAATTCGCCGCTTAATACTTCTCCCTGAAATAATAGAACGAGTAGCGCTTACCCTCGAGCCTCACCATTTACCTTACTACTCCCAGGATTTAGCCACCATCTTTCACAGTTTCTATAAGCAATGCCGGGTTGTCTCTAATGACGAGGCCCTAACCAAGGCTCGCCTCAAGCTGGTCCGGGCAACTCAGATTGTCCTGGCTAAAATACTGCGCCTTATGGGTATGACAGCTCCGGAAAAGATGTGAAGCATTGCCAAGCTGATTCTCCCTCTTATCATCGCCAGGGGCGAGATTCCCCACCTAGTGTTCAGAATAGGCTCCGCAATCTCGGGGTGTTCGAGACGCGAATCTCGATAAATCGGGTCTTCCCCCCTCACGATTTCGCGTGGTCGAAATCAGGCATGCCAGATTGCCTCACTTCGCCAGCGATCACAGCCACAGTTTGACGAATAATTCGCCTCTATTATATATCATTAAGCAAGTTCACCATTCTTTTCCCTAAATTTATGCTATCATTAAAAACTAAGGAGGCAAAATGACACGCGAGGTTAAAATCTACACCACCCCTACCTGTCCTTATTGCAAAATGGCTAAGAAATTTTTCGCCGCCAACGGCATCGAGTATCAAGAGTTCAATATAGCTGAAGACAAAGCAGCTCGTGAGGAAATGAAAAACAGGTATAACTCAATGACAGTCCCCACAATTTGCTTCAATGGCGAGGTTCTGATCGGGTTCAATGAGGCTGAGCTCAGGGAGAAATTAGGCCTTTAGTATATTGTAGCAGATTATGTACGAACTGATTATCATCGGTGCCGGTCCCGCTGGCATGACAGCAGCAGTGTATGCTGCGAGAAAAAAGCTAAATGCATTGCTCATAAGTTCCGATATCGGAGGGCAAGTTTTGTGGACTGCCGGCGTTGAAAACTACATGGGATACCAGCTCATTGAAGGCCCTGAGTTGATGAGCAAATTCGAGGAGCAGGTAAAACAGTTTCCTATTGATACAAAAACTGGAGAGAGGGTCAACAGCCTGTCACAAACAAATGAAGGTTTCGAGGTGCGAATAGCTAAAGGCGAAAGCTACCAGGCCAGAGCAGTCATAATTGCCACGGGCAAGTGCCCTCGCCAGCTAAATGTTCCTGGTGAAGAGAAGTTGAAAGGCAAAGGAGTTACCTATTGCGCCATTTGTGACGGCCCCCTCTTTGCTGGTGAAAATGTTGCCATCATCGGAGGTGGCAACTCTGCCCTGGAGGCTGCCGAGAATATGGTCAAGATAGCAGAACATATTCACTTAGTTTCGCTAACTCCTTTTACAGGTGACCAAATCCTGATAGACAAGGTGACTGGCGCCAGCAACATGACTGTGTTCCTGGAGCACGAAGTCCTGGAAATAAAAGGGGAGAACCGTGTTGAAAGAATAAAAATACGGGATTTGAAAAGTAAACAGGAGAGAGAATTAGATGTCAGTGGGGTCTTTATCGAGATAGGACTGATACCTAACTCCACCCCCGTCAAGGAAATAGTCCAACTCAATCACCTTGGAGAAATAGAAGTTAGCTGTGCTAATGAAACTAGCGTCCCTGGGCTTTTTGCCGCTGGGGATGTTACCAATGCTCCTGAAAAGCAAATAGTGGTAGCTGCCGGGGAGGGGGCAAAAGCTGCTCTTCAAGCTCACCGTTACCTGCAAAGGCTCAGTCAGTAAAAATCGGCAATCGCATACAAGGCACAAGGCAGTTTTCGAGCAATCCAGCAATTTTGCCGCAGGAACTTCTCAGTCCTTCTCGATGTGGATGTTGTTTGTTATATTGTAACTGAAAAGGATACCCTGGCTAGGGTTTCTAAGACGACGTGCTTTTATGCATTATATGGGATAATATTAAGGAGGGAGGGAGTAAAATAGCTGTTAAAAAGGTTGGCGGAAAATATCGTTGCAATGTCTGTGGCAACGAGGTGACGGTGACCGGGGCTGGTGGCGGCACTCCAGTCTTATTGCGGTCAGGATATGGAATTGATTAGCTCGTAAGTTTTTTAAGGAATGAGCAAATGGACAATGAACAAACCAGGACGCTAGAGGTGCTTCAGCTTGCTGTTCGGACGGAGGTGGATGGACAGGAGTTCTATCAGAAGGTAAGCCAGAAAAGCAGCAACAGGCTAGTCAAGGAGCTGTTTCAGCAGCTAGCTAATGAAGAAGACGTTCACCGTAGGAAGTTTGAGGAAATATATGAAGCCCTCAAGAAAGGACAAAATTGGCCTGATGTAGGAATACCAGCCGAGAAAGGGAAAGGGCTCAAATCCCTGTTCACCGAAGCCACTAAAGCACTGGGCATTAAGATTAAGATAGCCGAGTCTGAACTTGAATCTATCAAGATGGCTATGGATATGGAGATCAAGTCTTATAATTTATATCACTCCCGAAGCGAAGAAAGCACCCTCCCTGTAGAAAAGCGGTTCTATGATGCTCTGGCGGGCGAGGAGCGAGGGCACCATCTCGCCCTTCTTGATTCCTACGAATATCTCAGTGATCCTGTGGGGTGGTTTACTCAAAGAGAGCATTGGTCATTGGATGGAGCTTAGATAAATAAAAGGGGGTACAACATGGAGGATGTTGCTTTAAGCATTGAACAGCTAACTGTAGAAGTGGAAGGGCGGGAGATTTTGCATAACATAAACTTGAGAATGAAGCCTGGCGAAACCCATGCCCTCTTCGGTCCCAACGGCAGCGGTAAAACTACGTTACTCATGGCGATAATGGGCTTCCCCAAGTATAAGGTGACCAGAGGCAAGATTATTTTCAAAGGCCAGGACATAACCAAGTTGCCGCTGGATGAGAGAGCCCGTTTGGGAATTGGCATGTCCTTTCAACGGCCGCCTGTGGTCCGTGGTGTTAAGACGCGGGATATGGTGGCTGCCTGCCTCCGGGGGCAAAAACAGGAGGAGCGCATCAATCAACTGGCTGAGAAAACTAACCTGGCTGATTTTCTGGATAGGGAGATAAACTACGGGTTTTCGGGAGGGGAGATAAAGCGTTCCGAGCTGATGCAACTACTGGCGCAGAGGCCCACATTAGCTTTGATAGATGAGCCTGAATCAGGCGTTGACCTGGTAAATATCGCCCTTATCGGTGAACTATTAAATAGCTTGCTGGAAAAAGATTGCCCCATACTTGAACGAAGATGCATGGGGCTCATCATTACCCATACTGGCCATATTCTGGACTATGTTAACGCGCGCACAGGCTATGTTATGCATGATGGTGTAATCGGATGTGAGGGAGATCCTCATGAGATTCTAGCCACTATTAGAGAGAAAGGCTACCAAGAATGTATCCAATGCTTTCTAAGGAGGGCACCAAGTGGTTGAGACGAAATCATCTAAGACGCACAAAGATAAAGCTAAAGCAGTGGCAGCCAAACCAGCGGTATTCGGTGAAGATATAGATTTGGATAGCTATGTTAACTCAGCCGAGGAGCAACCTCCCCAGGTTACTCCTTCAAAGTTGCCGGCCAGGGACAAAAAACGGATGCTGGAGGCTGGAATCATTTTGGATGAGCCGGGCCAGAGGGCAGGGACCTTTATCCAGATGGATAATGCTCCAATTCATAGTTCAGTCAGACAAGAAGGTGTGGAAGTGATGGCAGTCAGCCAGGCTCTGGAAAAGTATGACTGGTTGTCAGACTATTGGTGGCAGACAGTAGCCGTGGATACCGATAAGTACACTGCCAACATTGAACTGAACCAGCATAATGGCTATTTCATCAGGACTCTGCCCGGCTATAAGATCATCTACCCTGTTCAGACCTGTCTCTATCTGGCAAAAGCACGGCTGGCTCAGAATGCGCACAATATTATCATTGCTGAAGAAAACTCGGAATTGCACATCATTACCGGTTGTACCACCGCTTCCGACGAAGAAGCCGGCCTGCATCTCGGCGTCTCTGAGTTCTACATAAAGAAAGGAGCTAAGGTCACCTTCACTATGATACATAACTGGAATCCAGAGGTAGCTGTTCGCCCCCGCACGGGAGTAATCATTGAAGAGAATGGCTTGTTTCTTAGCAATTATGTGCTTACGAAGCCAGTCCGTTCACTACAAATGTATCCCACAGCCAGGTGTGTGGGGGAAAATGCGGTTGCCAGATTCAACAGTATTCTGGTAGCAACTCCGGGGTCATCGCTGGACGTTGGCTCCCGCGTCATACTCGATGCTAAGGGGGCGAAAACAGAAATCATATCACGAGCGATAACTACCGGAGGGAGCATTATTGCCCGGGGCTATATAGAAGGCAATGCCCCTGACGTCAAAGGTCATCTGGAATGCCGCGGGCTAATCCTGACAGGAGGGGGCACAATGCATGCCATACCCGAGCTTAAAGGCACCTTGGCTGGCATCGACCTATCACATGAAGCGGCAGTAGGCAAAATAGCTGAAGAAGAAGTAGAGTATCTCATGGCAAGAGGGCTAACCCGGAGCGAAGCTACAGCCACTATAGTTAGAGGGTTTCTCAGGGTGGATATCGAGGGATTGCCGCCCTTACTCAGTGACGAGTTACAGCGGGCAATTGAAGCCAGTGAAAAGGACCTTATGTGAATAAGGACGAGGGGAGGTTAATCATGAATCATAAAGCTCTACATAACCTCAGCTACGGTTTATATGTGATAGGTTCTAGAAAAGGAGACAGCTCTAATGGACAAATCGCCAACACCGTAATTCAAGTCTCATCTGACCCGCCAACCATTGCCGTGAGTATTAATAAACAGAATCTGACTTACGAATTTATCAGTGAAAGCAAAGTCTTTACTGTTTCTATACTATCACAAGACACGCCACTCTCTTTCATCGGCCATTTTGGTTTCAAATCGGGTAGGGACGTAGACAAACTTAAAGACGTCAATTATAAACCAGGTGAAACCGAGGCTCCCATAATTCTTGACCATAGTATAGCTTATCTCGAAGCCAGGGTAATTAATCAAATAGACGTCGGGACTCACACTATCTTCATCGGGGAACTCGTGGGAGCGGATATCCTCAGAGAAGATGAACCAATGACCTATGCTTACTACCATCAGATTAAGAGAGGCACAACTCCCAAGACAGCTCCCAGCTATATTAAAAAATAGAGAGAGGAGGAGGTATTCAAAATGGCTAAATACGAATGCACTGTTTGCGGGTATATCTATGACCCAGAGTTAGGTGACCCCGACGGCGGCATAAAGCCGGGAACACCTTTCGAAGAAATACCCGATGACTGGGTATGCCCTGTCTGCGGAGCAAGCAAAGACCAGTTTGAGAAAGTGGAGGAATAAATGAAAGCAAGACAAATAAAGACAAATGTTTATTGGGTGGGTGCTATTGACTGGGACAGGCGGCTCTTTGACGCTCTGATACCTCTTCCCGATGGAACAAGCTACAACGCCTACCTGGTGCGGGGCAGCCAGAAAGTTGCCTTGATAGACACGGTAGACCCTTCCATGGCAAAAACATTCATGACTTATCTTGAGGATATTCCCGTTATTGACTATGTCATTGCCAACCATGCTGAGCAAGACCACTCTGGTTCTATCCCCCAGGTCCTGGCTAAGTATCCCGATGCAAAAGTCGTCGCCACGCCCAAATGCCAGGACATGCTCGCGGCACTCTTGCTTATTTCGGAGGACAGATTTATCACTGTAAGTGATGGTGAAACTTTATCCCTCGGGGATAAAACCCTGGAGTTTATTCATGCTCCCTGGGTTCATTGGCCCGAGACAATGCTTACCTACTTGAGAGAAGACAAAATACTATTTCCCTGCGATTTCTTGGGTTCTCACTTAGCTACAACCGACCTGTATGTCAGGGATGGAGGGCAGATCTACGAAGCCGCCAAGAGATATTATGCCGAAATCATGATGCCCTTCCAAACGAATATCCAAAAGAACCTGGAGAAAATAAAGGACTACGCAATTGACATTATTGCTCCCAGCCACGGCCCCTGCACGATAGGCCTGAATTTATCCTGCAAGCCTATCATAGCTGGGCATTCGACAAACCACAAAACATTGTGGTCTTGCCTTATATTTCTATGCATGGCAGTACTCAAAAAATGGTGGAATATTTTGTGGGAGCCTTGACTGACAGAGGTGTCACGGTTAAGCAGTTCGACCTGGCGGCAAGTGATATTGGGAAACTGGCCATGGCATTGGTGGATGCCGCCACTATGGTCATCGGCACGCCTACAGTTCTGGTTGGTCCACATCCTAACGTCGCCTATGCGGCATTTCTAGCCAATGCTTTAAGACCCAGGCTCCAGTTCATCTCCATTATTGGTTCCTATGGCTGGGGCAGCAAGGCTGTGGAACAGCTCACGGGAATGATTCCCAACCTTGAGGCGGAGGTACTGGCTCCCGTGCTCAGCAAGGGATTTCCCGGAGAAGACGACTTCAATGCTCTGGATAACCTAGCCAGCACCATCGCAGAAAAGCATAAAGAGCGCGGCTTTGCTTAGTGATGTCTTCGTAGCAAAGGAGGCAGGATGTCCAAAGCAGTGATAATCTATGACTCCAGGAGTAGCAATACCGGGATGATGGCGAGGCTGGCTTGAAACAGTGTCAGGAGTTTGGAAAGAAGATTGCCGAGAAAATAACACAAGAAGAAGGAAGGTGATGGAATTGCGAACTAAGGTTGAAGCTGTGCTAAATGTGACGGAATCAAAAGAGGAAATTGCCTAATCTCACAAACTAAGGAGGTAGGGAAATGAAATTTGGAGACATTCTAAAAGGAAAGGAAGCTGAAGGGAAGGAAAAACACGTCCCAATAATCGAGGTTGGTAAAGGAAAGAGTGAGGCAGGTGTAGATATTATCCACGTAGTGGTAGGTAAAGAAGTGCCTCATCCCAACACTGTGGAACATCATATTGCTTGGATAGAGCTTTATGGAGTGAAGAAAGATGGACAGGTAATAAACCTGGGCAGATCTGCCTTTGCCCCGTCCTATACCAATCCCAACGTCAGGTTTCAGGTGCCAGTGGAGCAATTTAAAGCCTTCTGCGCTGTCTCTTATTGCAACATACACGGCGTCTGGGAAAACTGTTTGGAAATCTAAGAGAGGAGGTAAACATGGAAGAGATACAAGAACAAATAGGTCACATGCCCCGGATAGGCGAGCCGGCACCAGCTTTTGAAGCAGTAACCACTCATGGGAAGCTCAAGCTGGAAGATTTCAAAGGGAGCTGGTTGATTCTCTTCTCCCACCCGGCGGATTTTACCCCGGTGTGCACTACTGAGTTCATCGCTTTTTCCGAGATTTATCCCGAATTACAAAAGCGAGGGGTAGAACTCCTGGGCCTTAGTGTAGATAGTGTCTCCTCACATATTGCCTGGGTGCGCAATGTGGAGGAAAAAATGGGAGTAAAGATACCCTTCCCCATTATCGCTGACCTCAGCAAGGAGGTTTCTCTAGCCTATGGCATGATTCACCCCGGTCAGAGCAAGACTGAGACTGTCAGATGCGTGTTTATAATTGACCCCAACCAGGTTATCAGGACAATACTGTATTACCCACTGACCACCGGCAGGAACATGGATGAGATACTGAGAATAATAGACGCACTGCAAACGACGGACAAGAATGCTGTAGCTACCCCAGCTAACTGGAGACCCGGCGATAAGGTAGTGGTACCGCCACCGAACACGCAGGAAATGGCAGAGGAGAGACTCAAGCAAGGTTACGAGTGCACAGATTGGTATCTGTGCAAAAAGAAGCTGTAAACAAAACAGGAGGATGATATGGCGTGTATTAGCCCTGATGGTAAGCCTACCGAGTCAGGTTCCAAGATGCTCAGTGCCTTAAAGGCGGAGGCGAAGACTCCCAAGGAAATTGCCAAGGAGGCTGTCCTCCCCCTGTTCAGGGTGAGAAGCGGGCTGCGTGAACTTGCTGAGGCTGGACTAGCTAAGCAAAAAGATGATAAATACGAGCTTAGTGAAAAGGGAGCCAAGCTGATAAAGTAATACTCCAGGCGATATTGAGCATATATTGAGTGCCTTACCCTCACAAAATCAGCAACTTGTTGGCGAGGAAGACTAAGTGTCTACTGTAACTAAATAGACAAGAAAATAAACGACGCAGGAGGGACGAATGGACAAGGACGAAATTATTGCTTTACTGAATCAGGACATTGAGGGCGAACACGCAGCCATCATTCAATATCTGGTCCACGCCTATGCCATGGGCGAGGGTGAGATATCCTGTGAAATCGAGGCTATTGCCCGAGAAGAAATGCGTCATTTTGACTGGCTGGCTGAGACCATAGTCAGCCTGGGTGGCACTCCCAGCATTGACAGGGGAGACATGCGAACGGGCGGCGTGGCAGTTACAGATTGGATGCAAAACGATGTGCTTCAAGAGAAAGATGCCATCACTTTATATGAGGAACACATCAGGGCTATCGATGACCCTAAGATAAAACGGCTGTTGCAGCGAATTCTCTCCGATGAAAAGTCACACCAGGGCGAATTTGAACATTTTGTGAATAAGGTCCAAAAGGAAGGTGCCAAGGATTTAAGGGGCTCTCGGCAGGACAAGGTTGCCCAGGTTCTCAATTGGGGCATCGAGCATGAATATACCGTTATCCTTCAATACCTTCTCCACTCCTATATGACGCCCAGCAAGGATGTCAAGAAGGAAATGGAGGACCAGGCTATAAACGAGATGCAACATCTGGGATGGCTGTCTGAAGAAATGGTTGACAAAAAAGGCAGCCCCAGGATTGAGCGCACCGAGGTGGATAAATCCACCAAGACCGCCGATATGCTTCGGGCAGATATCAAGATTGAAAAACAGGTGGCGGCTGAATATGACCGCGCTGCTAAAGAAATTGAAGAGCCCAACCTCAAAAGGCTTCTTATGCGGATAAGAGACCACGAAGTATACCATACCGCTGTATTTAATGACCTGCTGGAGGAAGAGGAAAAACAAGGCTAATTGGCATGTCGAGCTGGCAGCGGAATGCCATCTCGTGCCTCAGCAATGGGAAAGCAGCTCCAGCAATTGACTACTGCGCTGTTAAGTTGGAGGGAGATCGTATCTTATTGATAATTCAGGTCGCTTCACCATAAGCTACAAGTTCCGAATCTGGGTTATGAAGGCGTTGGTAGGGGGAAAAGTTCATGGCCGATAAAACTAATTCCAGGAAGACCGACAGAGCTTCAATCCATATAACTGGGATGACCTGCACTACCTGTGCAGCCACTGTCAAGAAGGGCCTTTCCCAAACTCCCGGTGTAGAACAAGTTGACGTTAACTTCGCTTCGGAGAAGGCTTCGATAAAATACGACCCCGCAAAGGTAGGCCTTGCTAAAATCAAGGATACAGTCTCGGCATTAGGATATGGTGTCGCCACCCAGAAGTCCATATTCCCGGTAAGCGGAATGACATGTGCTTCCTGTGTTGCCCGTGTGGAGGAGGCTCTTCATAGCGTGCCGGGGGTAATTTCTGCCAGCGCGAATCTGGCCTCTGAGAAGGCTACCGTGGAGTACCTGGAAGGAGTGGGACTGGCTGACATGAGACAGGCGGTAAAAGACGCTGGCTATGAACTTGGTCCCGAGGCGCAGGCTCTGGAAGATGTGACCACTGCTGCCCAGCGTGAGATTCGGGCTCTAAAATATAGATTTATCGTCGCTGCTATCCTGGCCGCAGCAATCATGGCTCTAGGCTGGGGACCTGCCTTTGTTGGCAAGCCTTATCTATTGTGGGCTCTGGCTACGCCAGTGCAGTTCTGGGCTGGTTTGCGGTTCTACCGAGGAGCATGGGGTGCGCTGAAACACAAGACCTCCGATATGAATACCCTGATTGCGGTAGGCACCTCAGTGGCTTACTTTTACAGCATGACAGCCGTTATTTTTCCCGGCCTTTTTGCCACCGGTGTACTGGAGCTCCATTTGTACTTCGACACATCAGCCGCGATCATAGCTTTGATTCTCCTTGGCCGTTTTCTGGAGGCTAGAGCCAGAGGACAGACCTCAGAGGCAATAAAGAAGCTTATCGGTATGCAACCGAAGACCGCTTTAGTTATCCGTGAAAGCGAGCAGAGAGAAATTCCTGTTGAAGAGGTTCAGGTTGGTGACCTTATCCTTGTGCGTCCGGGCGACCGCATACCCGTGGATGGAATAGTGCGCCAGGGTTACTCCAGTGTTGATGAATCCATGATTACTGGGGAGAGTATCCCCGTGGAGAAAAAGGTGGGTGCAGAGGTTATCGGTGCTACTATTAACAAGACAGGCAGCTTCCAATTCGAAGCCACCAAGGTGGGTAAGGATACAACACTGGCTCGTATCGTCAGAATGGTAGAGGAAGCTCAGGGAAGCAAAGCTCCTATTCAGCGTCTTGTTGATGTTATCGCCAGCTATTTCGTGCCAGCAGTGATTGTCATTGCCATCGTAGCATTCGTAATCTGGTATTTCGTGGGGCCAGCTCCAGCCCTCACCTTCGCCCTTCTCAACTTTGTCGCTGTGCTTGTTATCGCCTGTCCCTGTGCCTTAGGGCTGGCTACTCCCACCGCGATTATAGTTGGCACAGGTAAGGGAGCTGAACATGGGATACTCATCAGGAATGGAGAAGCCCTGGAAAGGGCTCACCTGATAAATACCGTTCTCCTGGATAAGACAGGTACTCTGACCCGTGGCGAGCCTGTGGTGACTGACGTGGTTGCTGCCCCTTTTTCTTCCCCTGAGGAAGTTCTTCGACTAGCTGCTTCTGCTGAGCAGAGCTCAGAGCACCCGCTTGGTGAAGCTGTAGCCAAGGCTGCTCTGGATAAGAGATTAGAACTATCTACGCCATCCGCTTTTAGTGCCATCCCAGGCCAGGGCATCGAGGCTTCGGTGGAGAGCAAGAAGCTTTTCCTAGGCAATCTTAAATTCTTAGAAGAACGAGACATCTCCTTACATGGGCTGGAGAAGAAGGCTACGGAACTCCTGAAACAAGGTAAAACAGTAATGTTTCTGGGGATGGAATCTCAAGTAGCAGGAATCATCGCTTTAGCTGATACCCTAAAACCAGGCGCTAAAGAAGCAGTTCAAACGCTACGCAAAATGGGTATTGAACCAGCCATGCTTACCGGTGACAATCGACGCACGGCAGAAGCCATTGCTCGCGAGGCAGGCATTGACCGTGTCCTGGCTGAGGTACTCCCCGAGCATAAGGCTGGAGAGGTCAAGAAATTGCAGGAGGAGGGAAAGGTGGTGGCAATGGTGGGTGACGGCATTAACGATGCTCCGGCACTGGCCCAGGCAGACATCGGCATCGCTATCGGCACAGGTACTGATGTTGCCATGGAGACTGGCGATATTACCCTTATCAGGGGGGACTTGATGGGAGTAGCAAGTGCCATATCTCTGAGCAAAAGAACCATGAGAACCATCAAGCAGAACCTCTTTTGGGCCTTTGCTTACAATACCGCCCTCATTCCGATAGCAGCTGGGGTATTATACTTTCCCTTCGGGAAAACTGGTGTACCCTCTGGGCTTCATTTCGCTCTGGGTGAGTATGGTTTCTTGAATCCCATGCTAGCAGCCGCCGCCATGGCGGCTAGCTCTATAACCGTTGTATCCAACTCGCTGCGTTTAAGAAGGTTCAAGCCGCTCGGCTTGGCAATTAAGGAAAGGAGGTGCTCAATGGCAATAGATCCGGTCTGCAAGATGGAGGTACAGGAAGCTAAGGCGGCGGCTATTTCCGAGTACAAAGGAAGAAAATACTATTTCTGTGCTGTCGGCTGCAAGAAGGCCTTCGATAAAAACCCTGACAAGTACCTAGCTAAGGGAAAGAACTAGGCCCGTAAGAAGTGAATAATATGTGGAAGTGTACTAATTGTCATCACGTAGAACTTAGCACCGACAAACCACAGCGTTGCCCGGTCTGTGGTGCTGAGGCAGAAAAGCTCGTCCCACATGAGGTGTCGGGGATAAAAGGAACCAAGACCTTGAAGAATCTTAAAGCGGGTTTCGTTGCTGAGTCCCAGGCACATCTGAGGAATCTTGCTTTTGCTATGAAAGCTGAGCAAGAGGGCTATTTTCAGGCAGCTAGGCTATTCCGTGCTATCGCTGAAGCTGAAGCTGTCCACGCCTTCAACCACTTCCGCCTTTTGGGCGTTATATCTGGTACCCAGGAGAATCTTGAAAGTGCCTTCGAGAAAGAGAATCTAGCTGCCAGTACCTATCCTCAATTCGTCAGAGAGGCAAACGAGGAAGGGAACACGAACGTGGCAACAACTTTCAGTTATTCTCGCGATGTAGAGGAAGGACACGCCAAGCTCTATAAGAAGGCGCTGGCGCATACGATGGCTGGAGAAGAGATTGAGTACTACGTCTGCCAGGTTTGCGGCTATGTCTCCGACGGCGTCCTCCCTGATAAATGCCCTATTTGTGGTGCTCCAAAAGAGAAATTCCGAAAGGTAGTCTAGCCAAGTAGGCAATAATTCTATTAATAGCCAGGGCTTATGAATGGAGGTGTTTTATGAGTAAGTTTACAGAGGTAGCTAAAATAGACGAGCTCCAAAGCGGAACGATGAAGATCGTAAGGGCAGAGGGGCGCGAAATCCTCCTGACCAGGGTTGGAGATAAGTACTATGCCGCCGATAATCGCTGCCCTCATATGAAGGGTAATTTATCACAGGGTAAACTTGAAGGGACTGTAGTAACCTGTCCCCTGCATGGCTCTCAATTTGATATCGGCAACGGACAAGTGGTGCGTTGGTTAAAGGGAGGGCTAATGTCGAAGCTCAGTGGTGCACTCAAGATGTCCAGGAACCTTACGGCGTACAGTGTTAAGGTGGAAGACGGCAAAGTCATGGTAGAATTTTAGCGCTGGCTTGAGAAAGGACAGAAGGATTGAGGATATGATAGCTTTCCTGCAAAACCTCCCCCCCATTATTCAGGCTCTTCTGGCGACATGTTTCACCTGGGCTCTGACGGCACTTGGGGCAGCCGTAGTGTTTACAGCTAGAGATGTAAATAAAAGGGTGCTCGACACAATGCTCGGCTTTGCCGGCGGCGTGATGATTGCTGCCAGCTACTGGTCCTTGCTTGCTCCGTCCATTGAAATGTCTGAAGGTGGTAACCTTCCCGTCTGGGTTCCACCCGCGGTGGGCTTCCTCATCGGAGCTGCTTTCTTGCGGGGTATTGATAAGGTGCTTCCCCATCTTCATCTTGGCTTTCCCATTGAGGAAGCCGAGGGTATCAAGACATCCTGGCGGCGTAGCACTCTGCTTGTCCTCGCCATAACCATTCACAATATTCCAGAAGGTCTTGCCGTTGGGGTTGCCTTTGGAGCTGTTTCTGCTGGTTTTCCCGCAGCTACTTTGCCAGCTGCCGTTGCCTTAACTATTGGCATCGGAATTCAGAACTTTCCTGAAGGGCTAGCAGTCTCCATGCCTCTTCGTCGTGAGGGTATGTCTCGCCTGAGGAGTTTGTGGTACGGTCAGTTATCGGGATTGGTCGAACCCGTCGCCGGAGTCATCGGCGCTGCTGCCGTTATCTTGGCAAAGCCAATCTTGCCGTATGCTCTGGCTTTTGCCGCCGGCGCCATGATCTTTGTCGTGGTTGAAGAGCTAGTTCCGGAGTCTCAACGTGGCGGCAACACGGATTTTGCCACCATGGGAGCCATACTAGGATTTGTAGTAATGATGATTCTCGATGTCGCCTTTAGTTAGTCCATTTTCTCAATGGATATGTTAAGCTGATTATGATATACCAGGTGAAATCCTGTATTTGATTTCGGTATCGCCATGGTAAAGCTTACGTTCTACGGAGGTGTCAAGGAAATCGGAGGCAATAAAGTCCTCCTTGAAGATGACAAGGGGAGGATTTTTCTGGACTTTGGCTATCCCTATAGCAAATATCGAAATTTCTACGAGGAATACCTGAAACCTCGACCCGGAACCGGACTTCTCGACCTCCTAGTAATGGGACTGCTTCCCCACCTTGAGGGCATTTATCGCACCGACCTGGAGACGGAAAACCTGTGGCAGAGGTTTCATCGAGCAGAGCATTACCGTAAACTCGGAGATATAGACGGAGTTCTGTTAACCCACGCCCATCTCGACCACTCCGGCCACATATCTTTCCTGAGAGAGGATATCCCGGTATATGCCACTGCGACCACAGCATTTATCGCTAAGGCAATACAGGACTCAGGCAAATCAGCCTTCGACCAGCAGGTGTGCTATTTCACCCCCCGGGTTGAAGAATGTCTGGAGGGATGGAGGCAGGGAGCGTACGTTACCAGCAGCGGTGGTGACCGGCAACGTCGTTTCTGCGTTGCTGATAAGCTCACGCTGAGTGAGGATGCCGAAAAATTTTGGGGGAAAGCTATTCGAAAGAAGAAACTGGACTCACAACCACTGGACGATATCAGTAAATGCAGCTTCAATCTACATTGCTTCCCCGTGGACCACTCCATTCCCGGTGCCTGTTCTTGGGGCATTGAGACAAGCTCTGGCTGGGTGATTTACAGCGGCGACCTGCGACTTCACGGCAGGCATGGCAAACTCACCGAGTCAATGATAAAGGAAGCAGATCAGCTACATCCCAGGGCACTAATCCTTGAAGGCACCAATTTGGACAAAGCAGAGAATGTTTCCGAGCAGGAAGTATATGAAAATGGCTTCAAAACCATTAATGACGCTCGGGGTTTGGTCATTGCCGATTTCTCCCCCAGAGATGTAAATCGTTTGCTTACCTTTTTACAGATTGCCAGAGACACAAAAAGGAAGTTGACTATTTTACCCAAGGACGCTTACCTTTTAAAAACCATGCGGCTTCTCGAGCCAGAGATACCTGACATTGCTCAGGAGGATGCCATTGCCATCTATCAGAAAACAACTGCTAGCAAAAGTCCCGATTCATGGTTACGAAATATATACCAAGACTACTCCAGCAAGATTGTTCTGGCTAAGGATGTTCGTTCTAATCAGGGTGATTTCATCCTCTGCTTCAGCTTCTGGGATTTGAATGAACTGCCCAGCATACAGCCCCGGGCAGGCAGCCTTTATGTCTTTAGCTCCAGCGAGCCTCACAATGAGGAACAGGAGATGGACTTCTGGCGCCTGCACCACTGGCTTGAGCACTTCCGTCTTCGAGCATTCGGTCTCCCTGTGTACAGGAACAGCAAATGGGAAATACCTGAGGAAGAGAAGGGCTTGCATGCTTCAGGACATGCTTGCGGTCCTGACCTGCTTAGGATTGCGCACGAGATTCAACCAGAGGTGCTTATACCGGTGCACTCTGAGAAGCCCGAATTCTACGTGGATAATCTGAGTAACAGCGGAATAAATGTCATCCTGCCCACTGAATATGGGACGATTGAAATATGACCGCTGAAACCAGCGCCAACAAGCCTGCTATGGCCGTCTTCTCGACCGGAGTGGCATATAAAACGCCTCTCTCGGTGTAGGCTGGGGTGGCGATGAAGCACGCGACTGATGGTGGCTTCTCAATAATCAACGTGCACACCTCTTGCTTCAAGCTGAGGGACATAAGTATTGACGGAGGTGTCGCTCAACGGATTGTTCCTCAAATACACCTCGTCTCCCTGCGAAAGCCCCGGGTTGTTGACCAGGGGCTCTATGTCGCTTATCTGGTTATGATGAAGGGAGAGCCGTTCCAGGTTGGTGAGATTGGCTAGAGGCGAGATATCGCTTATCCGGGTATGCCCGAACCTGATTTCTGTCAAACCGGTTGCGTATTCCAGGCAGGTGAGGTCCGAGATATTCTTCTCCGGAGTCGCAAGGTTAGTAAGCCTCTGGAGATCAGATTTGTAGATATCTCCCTCAGGTTTGCCTATAACCCCGCGGATAGTTGCCTCCAGGGCAGCATCGAGGGAATCAACAGAGTTTTTCATCATTTATGGTGCGAGCGCCTCGGGTTGACGGCATTGTAAGCACCAGACAACTGTGCATGCTTACCGACAGGGAGTCACCAGCCAAAACAGGGCTACCTTTACTGACAGGGTTACCCGACATGGAAACATCGCCGTAATACACAGTGCACAGACCCAACTACCCATCGATGGTCACAATCGCTGCCACACCTCTACATGGCCCGTCGCTGGGTAAATCATTCCAATAGTCTCCAAATCCAGAATGGGCCCAATTCATCACTGCTGCATCTTCGGGACAACAGTTCGGCGGCCCTCCGCAATCTCCACAATTGTTTGGTTCACCTTCGTTCCAGTTTGTATACACCACTGGCTCGCCACTGGACCAGACCCAGTTGCCCTCTGCTTCTATATCGTTAGAGCCGATCCAAAAGTACTCATTCCGGCCAAATATGTCTTTAATCCACAGTTCTTCTTCCCAGTTTCTTAGCGTAACAAGGTGTCCTCCCCATTCCTGGGTCCATGCTTCGGCTTGCATCCAGGTCAGATGCGGTGTTAATGCATAATAA
>JAGHCA010000034.1 GCA_021160725.1 Dehalococcoidia bacterium
CTTGATGGATAGCTCCTCAAGCTGTCCTAAGCTCCCTCTTGGTTTGGTTAATTCATTCTGTCGAGCTCGAGCGGCTTCTATCGCATTACTATCCAGGGGTTTTACCTGCTTTAATATTTGCGATAAAGAATTGTTCATGTATACTCCTTTCTTATTTCCTCGACAGCAGCGACTAGTCTTTGGCATTCAGGTAAGGTGCGTGGTGCAATACGAATGTATTGGGGAAAACCAAAAGAGCTGCAATCACGCACCAATATCCTTCGTTTAAGCAATTCATGTCGGAACTCCGCGGCGTTGCCAACTTCGACGAGAAAGAAGTTTGCCTCTGAAGGGAGGGGAGATAAGCCAAGGCGAGAAAGCTGAGCTACAAGATATTTTTTTGTCTCCCTAAGCTCAATTTGGCAACGCTTCAAGAATCCTTCCTCGGCTATGGCTGTGATCCCCGCTTTCTGAGCTACCACGTTAACATTCCACGGTGGACAGATGCGACGCAAGGTGGCGATCATTTCCTGCCTGGCTACTCCATAACCTAAGCGAAGTCCGGCAATAGCATAGTCCTTAGTCATGGATCTCAAGACAAGCAAGTTATTTCTATAAACCATATCCAGAGAAGACCAAGCATTATCCACGAAGCTGACATAAGCCTCGTCTAGAATCACCAAAGAATCCTTGCAACCATCCACAATCTTCTCGAAATCTGCTTGGGAAAGATATCTCCCTGTGGGGTTATTAGGGTTGCAAATAAAGATGCCCTTGGGATGACTACCTCGGATCAATTGAAGGGTCTCATCCGTGTTTAGCCGGAAGGCGTTTTGTGGTGAGAGTCGCTGCTTTACAAGTGATGCCCCGACAATTTGGCAGGCAACTTGATATTCACCATAGGTAGGCTCAATGATTAAAATTCGATCTCCCTTAGCAAAATAGGCTAGAGTAGCAAGGCGTATAAGCTCAGTGGAGCCACTACCAACAAGTATATTTTCTGCCTCTGTCCCTAGCTTCTCAGCTAGAGAGCGCCTGAGATGGCCAGCTTCAGAGTCAGGGTAAGATGAGATTGTTTCTCTGACTCCTTGCTTCACTCGGAGCTTTGGCTCACCACAATGACATTCGCATAGTGCTTCCATCACACCTGCCGGTGGGCCGAAAGGGTTTAGATTAGCGCTGAAATCAAGAACATCTTGGGGAATAATACCCATCGCTTCAACCTCACTATAGTCAATCCCTCCGTGAGGACAAGTTGTAATGTCTTGTATTTCCGGTCTAGGCAACAAAGACAAAATACGTCACCTCCACAATTAAACAAAGCGCAACCCAAAGCAAAACAGATATCTCAGTCAACTTTATTCCAGCCTCGATGAGTTGGGGAGTTGGAGGATTATTGGTATTGCCTAAGCTATAGTAGCCCTCTTTTTCCAGCCTTACTCTGAGAGCGCCGGCAGCAGCGCTCATGGGCCAGCCAGCGTTGGGGCTCTCAGTCCTGTCATGGTCACGAAGCATAACTTGCCAGGCATTCCCGCCATCTTTCTTAGATAAGTAGGCAGCTATAACCAGCAGCATCCCTGAGATCCGCGCTGGGATGAAATTAAGAACATCATCCAATCTGGCAGCAACCTTGCCCAAGTATTCATATTTCCCATGGTAGCCAATCGTGGCGTCCAGGGTATTTACTACCCGGTAGGCCACAGCGCCGGGCACACCAAAACACAGGAAGTAGAATAAGGGGGCAACAAAGCTATCACAGGTGTTTTCTACCACTGACTCCACAGTTGCTGAGACCAGCGCAGGCTTCCCCAAGCTTTGAGTCTCACGACTAACCAAAGCAGGCATTCTGGCTCGGGCTTCTTTTAAATTGTCCTTAGTTAACAACACTTTGATCTCAAGAGCAGCACGGCGCAATTCTTTGAAGGAAAAGGTAGATTTTAGGAGCGACGCGCCAACAATTATATACGCTATGGAGCTAATCTCGCTCATATAAAACAAAAGAAAATAAGCGGGTAGGGCGAAAATGGATATAGTAAGCAAAACCATGCCACTGCCATAAAGTAATTGAGACCGTGCGCCCTGAACAGGGGCAAGCCTTTTCCAAAAGGATATTACTTTCCCCATCCACACCACTGGGTGCACAACTTGAGGTGGTTCCCCAAGTAGAAGATCGATTACCAGAGCCAAGAACAGAACGAGTAAAGGTTCCATAATCTTTTTCTACCGCTGAATCTAAGTCATTTTCCTTTTGTTCTCACCTGCTGTGATAAGAGTGGTGGGCAACTTATTAATGGGGTGGGGATAAACACACACTTCGGCTCCGTAAACATGCTTAATGTTAGGCGCTGTGAGTATGTCGGGTGGGGTGCCTTCAGCGTACACATTCCCGCTATTCAACATGACCATCCAATCGCAGTATTGGGCAGCTAAATTCAAGTCATGTAAAGCGATAATGACAGTCAAACTTTGTTCCAGGCAAAGGCTCTTGACCAGATTGAGAATTTCTATTTGATGGTTTATATCCAGATTGGCAGTGGGCTCGTCAAGGAGCATCGCCTTTGGCTGCTGGGTTAGTGCACGGGCGATAACAAGCCTCTGTCTCTCTCCTCCTGAAAGCTCACTTACTCTACGTTCGGCAAAGTGCTGGGTATGTGTTGCCTCCATGGCTTGCCAGGCGATGGCCAGGTCATTTCCTCCCTCGTAACGAAGAAGCCCGAGGTGAGGCGTGCGTCCCAGGAGAACCACTTCAAAAGCCGTGAAAGCCCCGGGCAAGGCCGGACTTTGCGGCACCGTAGCCACCAGGCGAGCCAGTTCATCACGCTTGATGGTTCTTATATCCCGACCGTCAATCAAGATATGCCCGGAGAATAGGTCTATTACCCGTGCTATTCCCTTGATTAATGTTGATTTCCCTGAGCCATTAGGTCCAACCAGCCCCACTATTTGGCCGTGCTTGGCCTTCATATTTACATTATGCAAGATGGCTCGATGGTTATAGCCCAGACTGACGTTATCCAATTCAATCACGGTGTCTTATCCTTTCAGAAGAAGGCGAGCCCCTTTCTTTGACGCAATAGATAAAGAAAGAAAGGGGCTCCACAGATAGCAGTAATTATTCCTACCGGAATCTCTGTAGGAGGAATTATGGTACGGGCCAAAGTATCGGCCAGGATGAGGAAGATGGCGCCAACCAGTGTGGATAGAGGGAGTAAAAACCGGTAGTCTGGCCCCCAGATAAGCCTCACTGCATGAGGGATGAGTATGCCGACGAAACCGATAAGGCCAGTGAAGCAAATCGCTGAAGAAGTAATGAGGGTGGCAGCAGCCAGTAGTATGAGCTTGACCCTTTCCACATTGATGCCCAGTTGCTGGGCTTGCTCTTCGTCAAGCTGCATCACGTTGAGCGGCCGGGCATGAATGCAGATGACTGCAAGGCCTGCTAATACACAGGGTAGGACTATCCACACCTCAGACCATTCAGTCAGGTAAAGTCCACCCAACAGCCAAAATACAATTCCATGTAGGTCTTCACCGGAAATGGTCATTAGATAAGAGGTGATAGAAGACAAAAGAGTACTCATAGCTACTCCAGCCAAAATAAGTGTAGTGACTGGCAGGGTTTTGCCGACACGAGCCAGCAAGTAGACCACAGCCACGGCGCCTATGGCACCAATGAAGGCGAATAACGGCACGGCACCAAAAGCCATCCAGGCTAATGTGAAAGGAGTAAGCATGGCAATGGTGGCTCCCAGTCCAGCTCCTGAAGCCACACCTAAAAGGTAAGGGTCAGCTAGAGGATTGCGAAACAGTCCTTGATAAGTAGCTCCAGCCACTGCTAGAGCTGCTCCTACTAAGCCAGCCAGAAGGATGCGCGGTAACCTGATATTCAAGATTATTGTTTCCAGAATTTCCAGGCTCAATTGCGCTCCAAAAACTTTGGGAGTAGCAGGGCTAATATGAACGAAGGGCAGTTGGGAGAGGAGGACTTGAAATGTAGTGATAAAAGGTATAGGGACACTTCCCAGAGTAGTAGCAAACACAACTACTACTACGAGCAGTGCTGCCAGCCCCAGTATAGAGTAAACTCTACTCTGCCAGCGAATGGCAAAAGGGATGACGGGCTCGTGGGACACCTCAGCTGCGGTGCGTGCCATTGTTAGATAAATCCAAAATTCTAATACCAAAACTCATTTGTTTTGTCCCGATTTTATCGGGATTGGTTATTGGATGAGAAGAATTAAATTTCTCCTTTCTTTTGCTTAGGATTTGTCATATTTTGCCCTGTCATTTTGCATTTTTACCTGTTCACTTTGATTTTCTCTTAATATTCAATGCCTTCGCGGCTTTTTATTCCTTGACTATAAGGATGTTTTATTTCTCTCAACTCACTGACCAGGTCGGCATTTTCTATAATCTTTTCGGTGGCGCCCCGACCGGTTAAGACAAGCTCTAATTTTTCGGGTTTTGTCTTCAAAAGAGAGAGAACATCTTCTTCTTTCAGAAAGCCATCGCGCACGGCAATGTTTATTTCATCCAGGACCAACATATCCCAAGATGGGTCATGGAGAAGCTCTTTAATGAATTCCAGCCCTTGGGAGCATTTCTGGAGGACGTTGTCAGGATTCAATTCCTTGTAAAAATGAGGATGTTTCTTAGTGAAAAGGAAAGTCTTTACCCCCAGTTTTTCCAAGGATTTATGTTCACCGTAGCCGAATACCTCGGGGTCTTTAAAAAAAGAGACCCAGCCGACCTTAAAACCATGCCCGGCAGCGCGAACTGCCTGACCGATAGCGGCAGTGGATTTTCCTTTGCCGTCGCCGGTATAGACTTGAATTAAACCTTTCTCTTTCATTTCAGTTCTCCTTTATTGTAACTCAGCCGAGATTTCCCAGAACCACATGGCATCTCTTTTTTTGCTTTCACCCCTGGTAACCTTGAGCGCTTTCCTGAAAATGGGTCCGTCGGTGACGAAGGTGTGATATTCGCCATTTTCACCACAGGGATGGGAGCCAAGTTTGCTGATTTGTCTTATCAAAGCCTTGTCTAAAACTTTTCCCAAGAGATTCTCCTCTAATCTGGTGGCAACCACCATGGCTTCGAATTTCAATTTAAGGAATTCCTCAATTAGCTTTTCTGCCTTTATCCCCCAGAGGGGCAAAAATGCCTTTATCCCCACCTCGCTACATACTCTCTCCACCCACTCTCGATGCTCTTCCAAATCCATATCACCAAACACGCCCCCTTCGATACCTTTATCCTTGAGTTCCATGACAACCTTTTTAAAGTTCTCCTCATAATTCTGCCATGACGTCTTCACCTGGATGAGAGGTATGCCGATGGCTTCTGCTTGTAGAGCTAAAACACTGGATTTAATTCCGTGAGACCTCGACCTTTCGCCGTCTTCTGAGATAAAGTTGAGCAGGAATAGGACTTCATGTCCCTGGGAAATTGCCTTATATGTTGCCAGGGCACATTCCTTACCCCCACTCCATGAGGAAAAAACCTTCACCTAGCTACTCCTCAGGTTCATCAAATATCTCGGGGTGAATGAAATAGGCGAACCACTCCAAGCCCTTGACCAGTCTGGGACCCGGACGTTGGACTAAGTCGCCATCGATTTCATAGACCCTGTCATTTTTTCTTGCGTCGGTAGTGTTAAGCGCGGTCGTGTTCATTGCCCACTCATATATCGCTTCTCCTCCTGGTCCATGGCTGGTAGGGGCGATAATTACTTCGGGGTTGCGGGCCACAACCTCTTCAATTGAGATGATACAATAACCAGTGCTATTGTGACCGATGTTCACTCCACCTGCCTTTTCAATTAGCTCATCCTCGAAAGTTTCTGAGCCCACAGTCCATATTGGGTCATTCCAGATGATATGGAAGACCCTTGGCCTTTCTTCTAATCCTTCTGTCTGGCTGGTTACTGCTTGAATTCTTGCTGCCAGTTCAGATGTAAGTGCTTGGGCCTCCACTTCATTATTGGTTATTTCCCCTACTGTTCTAATATCATGAAGCAAGTCATCTAAACCAGTAGTTTGTAGACAAAACACTGTAAGCCCCATACCGTCCAAACTATTGATAACATCTATAGGAGTACCGCGTGCAATTAGTACGAGGTCAGGGTTAAGAGCAAGTATCTTCTCTTCATCTGGAGTGGTATATCCCCCTATTGATTCCTTCTCCTGAGCCTCCGGAGGATAATTACAATAATCTGTCACTCCCACTACCTTTTCCCCCAGACCCAAGGCAAATAGAATCTCAGTGCTGGAGGGGGCTAGGGAGATAATTCTTTGGGGTGTTCCGTTAATGGCGACCAGTCTTCCCAGATCATCAAATATATATTCTATATCTTCTACATTTTTTTGCTCGGTAGGGCTGCAGGCTGTCAGGGTGAGAGTTATGCTTAGGAGCGCCACCAGGAACCAGTGTAAGCTTCGGGTGGAGATTGACTTATGTGAGCTTTTCATGTGATATTTTTACCTCCTATTACTCAACTTTGTTTTAGTAAATACAAGTACACTTGTTTTCGGTATTTTAGATGTTGCCCGACAGGATGTCAAGAGGTTTGAGAGTTTATTTTGAGAAAATTTTATGATTAATGGAGATACATTGCTTGGGATTTAGAGTGCAAGGTGTGCGCTACGATTTGTCAGGGCTTCATTCACTATCTCCCTTAAGGTAAAGGAGGCAAAAGGAGTTATAACCGGAGAAGATGTGATTCTTCATAACTCATTCCTGATCCTATCTTATTCCTTTGGCATGATAAGGATAAGCACTGCAAGAAGGGGATTTTAGAGATGTACAGGAAGCCTGTTCGTTCATGGTTTTGTGCTGGAAATTACTTCGTCCCGATAAATTGGGGCTCACGACGACGGGGAAGGAGGGTACCTCGCGATGAAAGGCATCTAATCGGTAGATGCTCTGGGTAAACTTTCACGTAAATCAATAACCTGGTAATCAAGGTTCTCCTCTTCCAATCTCTGAACTAACATTGAAACCTTATCTTCACTACAGACAACTAGGAAGGGCAGTGCACAGTAAGCTGCTTCTATTGCTGCTTCTCGGACACCATGAACGTAATCAGGCTTTACACCTATCTGCCTCAATGCTACCAGGGATTCCGTACCCATTGCACCTACTAGCCTTGCTTTCTTTATCTCCTTTTCCAATCGGGTCAAGTCGGTGCTCCTGGAACCACCATCCTGCACATTGGGTACTTTGCCTATTATTACTTCGGCTGGCTCGAGTTTTATTACTCCTTCGATATTGCGAATGCCGACATCCTGTCCTTTTTTGGCCTCAGTCACGGCTATCCCTTTAGCTCCTTTATTATTACTAATGATATCGGAGGCAAAAAGCAGGCCGTCCTTCATATATAAAGATGCTGGTTGACCAACAGATAAGTCGCTGTCAGCTATGGCGGTGGTGGCTGATATATCAGCTATTACCTTGCTTACAAACCAGGCGTAACTATGTAACTGCCGGGACATCTGCAAAATCCAATCTACGCCTTCTCTAGTTACTCTGTATCTAGAGCGACCTTGGGAATCCAGCCAGCCATCCTTTATCAATTCCCTTATATATTCGGAAACTGCCTGTGAGGTAATGCCTAATTTTGGGGCAATGTCTTTCTGTTGTATGTTGGGCTGATGTGCTGCTATTTCCACCATTATCTGAAATTTAGTAGCCAGGTTTTTGCTCTTTAGTATTTGCGCCATGTTAACCATTATAGCACTTACTGGCCATGCTAGATTAGCTCAGATGAAATCGGAACGAGCTGGGGCAAGCGCTCTGCAATGTACACATATTGCAGAGAGGGTGTCGAGCGTGGCATATTTTCCGGCCATGCTCTATCATATGGATATGGAATTGATATACCTTTGAGGGCGGAACTTGCTCCTGAAGCAAGTTATGTGCTTTCTCTATGGACACTTTGGAATCAATTAACCCCAATCGTTTGGCTACCCGAAAAACGTGTGTGTCTACGGGCAAAGATGGTTTCCCCAGGGAAAAAAGTAGAATGCAACTGGCTGTCTTATGTCCTACGCCAGGTAGATGCATTAAGTAGTCTTTAGCGTCAGCCATGGTTTTCGAGTTAAGAGAATCAAGGCTGATACGACCCTGTTCCCTTTCAATTTGCTCCAGTACCTGCTTGATTCTAACGGCCTTGATTTGGGATAGTCCCCCGGACTTAATGGTCTGAGCAATATACTCTGCTGGGGCTGAAGCCATAGCTTCCCAGCTATCAAAACTAGCCTTGAGAGAGGCAAAAGCTCTTCCCGAATTTACATCCGAGGTATTTTGGGAAAGTATAGTTCCTATGAGCACATCAAGGGGATCTCTGTCTGGCTGCCATTTGCGAGGCCCGTATTCTTGTTGCAAGAGTTCAATGACTTCTTCAATAGTCACTAGCTCAAAAATAGCATGTTGCACTTCTTGATGTAAAGATGCCCCTCCTCCCACTTTGTCATCGCGAGGCAGGCAATGATAAACAGAAGCGTGTGATATATTTGCGGCAAACTTGGTGAATAGGGTAAAATACACGCTGATAAAACGAGGCTAATTATGACTCTGGTAGAGAAGATACTGGCTAAAAAAGCTGGGAAGAAGATTGTAAAGCCGGATGAACTTGTCGAGATTTCTGTAGACCGAGCCATGATACACGATGCGTTAGGTGCGCATACAATTGCTAAGTTTAGGGAGCTGGGTGTGGAAAAGGTCTGGGATCCCTCGAGAATCGTAGTGGTGCTGGACCACTATGTGCCCAATAAGGACATTGATACTGCTAAGAAGTGTCTTAACATAAAGAAATTTGTCTTCGAACAAGGCATAGATAACTACTATGAGGTTGGGAAAGGGGGGATAGCTCACCAGGTGCTCGTAGAGAAGGGACATGTATTGCCAGGAACTACTCTTGTTGGTGTGGATAGTCATACCACGACATCGGGTGTCGTCGGAGCTTTTGCTACCGGGATTGGTGTTGATGAGATGGCTGTGGTCTTTAAAACAGGAAGGTTATGGGAACGAGTCCCAGGAACAATCAAGATAAATGTTGAAGGCGAGCTCGTGCTTCCAATGATGTCGAAGGATTTGATGCTTTTCATATTGAAGAGGTTAGGGATAAGCGGTGCCCTGTTTAAATCCCTTCAATTTACAGGCTCGACTATAAGCCAGATGAGCATCGCAAGCCGTATGGTATTGACCAATATGGCAATAGAGTCAGGTGCCACAAATGGTATTATTGAGCCTGACCAGAAACTAGTGGATTTTCTCAGGACAAGAACCAACCATTCTTTCGAGCTTATGCAGAGCGACCTGGATGCAGAGTATGTGGAAACGCTGGAGTTTCACACTGATGATATCAAGGAGCCGATGGTTGCTGTACCACCCAAGCCGTCTAATGCTGTGGGAGTTACCGAAGTGGAGGGGACCAGAATTGACCAGGCGTTCATAGGCTCGTGCACCAATGGACGATTGGAAGACCTCAGAATTGCGGCCAGAATACTCAAGGGGCGGAAGGTGGACAAGTTTACCAAGGTTATCATCATACCAGCCTCACAAGAGGTCTTTAAGGCAGCTTTGGGTGAGGGGTTAATAGCAACATTTGTGGAGGCTGGTGCTGTGGTGGGCCCACCCACCTGTGGTCCGTGTATGGAAGCGCATATGGGAATACTGGGACCGGGCGAGGTATGTATAAGTACAGCAAATCGCAACTTTCAGGGTCGGGTGGGAGATGTGACTGCTGAGATATATCTGGCGTCACCAGCGACTGTAGCAGCTTCGGCGTTGAAAGGTAAAATAAGCGACCCACGGGAGTTTTTTCAGGAGGCATAGATGAAGCTCAAAGGCCGAGTCTGGAAATTTGGAAAGGATGTTGACACTGACGAGCTCTTTGCCGGCAGGTTTATCATGGGCGGTGATGAAACGAGCCAGAGCCGATATCAGGAGTTCATCGCCACAAGCGGGCTGAGCGATGTTGGGCAGCGTGAAAATGTACCCAGGGAGTTCCTTACTAGGGTTGAGAAGGGAGATATCATAGTTGCTGAAGAGAACTTCGGTATTGGGTCAAGCAGGCAACAGGCTGCGGAAACTCTGAAGTTTAGAGGTGTTCAGGCTGTAGTTGCCGACTCAATCCACAGGATATTCTTCAGAAACTTTTGGAACCTCGGTTGCCCGGCAATAGATTTGCCGGGAATTTCAGCTGAGTTTGAGACAGGACAGGAGATAGTTATTAACTTGGGACGGGGAACTATCAAAAATCTCAACACGGGTAAGGAGTTTGATTTTAGCCTGATAGTTCCAGCATGGTTTATAGATATGGTAGAAGCCGGGGGGTTAATTCCTTATCATAAATCACGGACACCTTAAATTCTAAATTTTACAGGAAACTTACAATAGGCTCGCCAGCCAAGTCCCAAAGCAGTAGCAGAGGCTAATTGTGAAGAGTGGGGGTGGTATGGAATTCCTAAACAACAGATTGGATTACTAAGTACGGGAAACTTGTAATCAAATAGGCGTTAAAGTGACCGAGTATGACCTCTCAGTGGATAAGTTGAGAAACACTGATGCCAGGTAAGACGGGCACGAGGAGAGTCAGTTGAGAGACGCTTTTATGAAAAACGCTCTTGTTAACATCAGAGGGATTCAGATATTCCGCTCCCTGCGACATCGCAACTATCGCTTGCTGTTGGGAGGCTCGGTTATGGCCTCATCGGGGTACTGGATTTTGATAACGGCTCAGGGCTGGCTGGTTCTGCAATTGACCGACTCCGCCTTCTGGGTGGGGCTGATTGCTTTTAGCGTAGGCATTCCTTCGCTGTTTCTCTGCCCGTTTGGAGGCTTGTACGCTGATAGATTGGACCGACGCAAGATGATGCTTTTTGGACAGATAGCGACAGCGCTTCCCATCTTCCTGCTGGCTACGCTTGCCTTTACCGGCGTAATTGAAATTTGGCACATCGCCGTTCTTTCTGTGCTAATTGGCACCGTGTGGGCTTTTACCGACCCAGCTTACCTGGCTATTATACCCAGCCTGGTCACGCCCGACGACCTGATGAATGCTATGGCGATGGATACCCTTGCCTGGCAACTGAGCCGCTTTATTGGGCCAGCTATAGCCGGAGTCTTGATGGGTCTTGTGGCTATGGGCGGCACTTTTTATGGTGCCGGGATAGCTTTCGCGGTGGCATTTCTCTTGATATTTCTAATACGGGCGCCAACGACGATTACAGCTAAGCAGGCAAGTATTGTGAAAGATATCAGGGAGGGACTGAGCTACATTAGAAGCAATAAAATAGCACTGACGCTATTACTGATGGTGTCTGGCGTAGCTTTGTTTGCTCTACCTTGCTTCTGGCTCATGCCAGTCTTTGCTCGAGATGTCCTTGGTTTGGGAGCAACTGGCTATAGCCAGCTTATGATGGCAATAGGGGCTGGGGGGCTGGTTGGAGGTATTACGGCAGCTAAACTGGGGGACTTCAAACGCAAGGGATGGCTAATGATTGGCAGTGCCCTGACCTTCACAGGAATGCTAATTCTATTTGCTATGTCACGATATTTTCCCCTTTCGTTGGTTCTTGCCGTTGTCATCGGTGTTGCCAACGGGCTCTTCCAAGCAGTGATAATCGCGCTATTACTATCTATTACCCCCGATCAGCTTCGGGGCCGCGTAATGGGACTGTTTATCATTAGCTGGCAACTACCATCTATCGGCAGTCTTATGCTAGGGGCGGCTACTGATTGGGTTGGACTTCCCGTGGCTGTAATAGCTGGCTCACTTATCTGTACTGTGTTTATCCTGGGAGCAATTCTACGTCTACCAGCCTTGCGCCAGTTGTGACAGGAAACAAAGTGCAAAAGATAGAAATGACAGGGTGAAGTTTAGAAATAGCCAGTTGAGGAACGCTGACGCCAGGCAAGATAGTCTCTAGAAGAGCCAGTCGTGATACACTTTTATGAAACATGCGTTTTTTAACATCAGAGGGATTCAGATCTTCCGCTCCCTTCGTCACCGCAACTACCGTTTACTGTTGGTGAGCCAACTTGCTGCATTGTCGGGCTATTGGATTCTGGTAATGGCTCAGGGATGGCTGGTTCTACAGTTAACCGACTCTGCCTTCTGGGTTGGCATGATTGCTTTTATCGTAGGCATTCCTTCGCTGTTTCTCTGCCCGTTTGGAGGCTTATACGCTGATAAATTGGACCGACGCAGGTTGATGCTTTTGGGACATGGAATCTCAGCCTTACTCATCTTACTGCTGGCCACCCTCACCTCTACCGGTGTAATTGCAATTTGGCACATCGCTGTCCTTTCCGTGCTCCTTGGCATTGTGTGGGCTCTTACAGATCCAGCTTACATGGCTGTCATACCCAGCCTGGTCACGCCTGACGACCTGATGAATGCCATGGCGATGAATACCCTCACCGGGCGGCTAAGCCGCTTTATTGGGCCGGCTATAGCCGGAGTTCTGATGGGTCTCGTAGCTATAGGTGGCACCTTTTATGGTGCCGGTATAGCCTTCGTGGTGGCATTTCTGTTGTTATTCCGCATGCGGTCGCCAGCTACGGTCACAACCAGGCAGACAAGTATTGTGAAAGGCATCAAGGAGGGGCTGATATACATTAAAAGCAATAAAGTGGTACTAATACTAATTATGCTGATGGCTGTGGTATCTTTGTTTGCTCTACCTTATATATGGCTTATGCCGGTCTTTGCCCGGGATGTCCTTAGGGTTGGAGAGGCTGGCTATAGCCAGCTTATGATGGCAGTAGGGGTTGGAGGTCTGGTTGGAGCTATTACTGCAGCTAAAATGGGGGACTTTAAACGTAAGGGATGGCTGCTGATTGGCAGCTCCCTTACCTTCACGGGAACGCTAATTCTATTTGCTATATCACAATCCTTCCCTCTTTCATTGGCTCTAGCTGTTATCATCGGTGCTGCCAATGGGATTTTTGCCGCAGTGACGACCGCACTATTGTTATCTATTATACCTGATCAGTTTCGGGGCCGTGTAATGGGACTGTATATCATTAGCTGGCAACTGCCGTCTATCGGCAGTCTTATGCTGGGAGCGGCTACTGATTGGGTCGGGCTTCCTGTGGCTATGGTGACGGGCGCACTTATTTGCGTTGTGTTTATACTGGGAGCAGTTCTGCGTCTACCAGTTTTACGCCAGTTGTGACAGGAAATAAAGTGTAAAAGAGAGAAATGGCAGGGTGAAATTTAGGAATAGTCAATTGAGAAACATCGATGCCAGATAAGATGGTCACTAGAAGAACCAGTTGAGAGATGCTTTTATGAAAAATGCATTAACTAACATCAGAGGGATTCAGATCTTCCGCTCCCTTCGTCACCACAACTACCGCCTGCTGCTGGGCAGCACAATTGTCGCGCTTTCAGGTTACTGGATTCTGATAACGGCTCGGGGCTGGCTGGTTCTACAGTTAACCGACTCTGCCTTCTGGGTGGGCATGATTGCTTTTATTATGGGCATTCCTTCGCTATTTTTTGCTCCATTTGGAGGCTTATACGCTGATAAATTGGACCGACGCAGGTTGATGCTTTTGGGACATGGAATCTCAGCCTTACTCATCTTACTGCTGGCCACACTTGTCTCTACTGGGGTAATCGCAATTTGGCACATCGCCGTCATTTCCGTGCTCCTTGGCACTGTGTGGGCACTTACAGACCCAGCTTCCCTCGCTATTATACCCAGCCTGGTCACGCCTGACGACCTGATGAATGCCACGGCGATGAATACTCTCTCCTGGCAGATAGGCCGCTTTATTGGGCCGGCTATAGCCGGAGTTCTGATGAGTCTTGTGGCTATGGGTGGTACTTTTTACGGTGCCGGTATAGCCTTCGTGGTGGCATTTCTGTTGTTATCTCGCATACGGCCGCCAGCTACGGTCATAAGCAGGCAGACAAGTATTTGGAGAAACATCAGAGAAGGTTTGGGCTACATTAGAAGTAATACAATGTTAATGACGCTAATACTGATGGTGGCTGGCGTATCTCTGTTTGCTACACCTTACTTCTTGCTTATGCCGGTCTTTGCTCGAGATGTCCTTGGGGTGGGAGAAGCTGGCTATGCTCAACTCATGATGGCAGTAGGGGCTGGGGGACTGGGTGGAGCCATTATTGCAGCTAAACTGGGTGACTTCAAGCGTAAGGGATGGCTGTTAATTGGCAGTGCCCTAGCCTTCACGGCAATGCTAATCCTATTTGCTATGTTACGATCCTTCCCTCTTTCGTTGGGTCTAGCCGTTATAATCGGTAGTGCCAATGGGCTTTTCATCGCAGTGACGACTGCAATATTGCTATCTATTGTCCCAGACCAATTTCGAGGTCGAGTAATGAGCCTGTATGTTATGACCTGGCAGCTGCCATCTATAGGTAGTCTTATGCTGGGAGCGGCTACTGATTGGGTTGGACTTCCTGTGGCTGTGGTGACGGGCGCACTTATTTGCATTGTGTTTATACTGGGGGTGACCCTGCGGTTGCCAGCCTTGCGCCGATTTTAACGGATTACGAGTTTGCCCGATTTCAAGGTAACTACTTATCCTCTTCTCGAATTTATGGTAATGTATCTCTTGGAGTTTTATGAATAAAGTTGTTTGGGATATGGATCCCGGCATTGACGATGCACTGGCTTTGATTTTAGCGTTAAAATCGCCTGAAGTCCGAGTTGTAGGCATTACCACGGTGGCAGGCAATGCTCCTGTGGAAATGACCAGCGTAAATGCTTGTCGTGTGTTGGAATACTTGGGCGCAGCCAATATTCCGGTAGCGAGAGGGGCGGCACATCCCTTAAATCGTCCGTTAGAAGATGCTCTGAGTTATCATGGCTCGGATGGGCTGGGCAACTGCGGATTGCCGATGCCCTTGACTTCACTGCACCCGCTAAAAGCTTGGGACTTTCTTGTCCGGTCGGTTTTGGATGCTCCTGGGGAAGTTACTCTGGTAGCCACAGGTCCCCTAACTAATGTGGCTTCTGCTTTTAAGCTTCAGCCCAAACTGCCTGAACTTTTAGCCAGGCTGGTTCTTATGGGAGGCGCTTATAGTCTTACGCCTTACGGCAAAGGAAATCGCACTACCTTTGCTGAGTTCAATATCTGGGAGGATCCTGAAGCTGCACATATGGTATTCAACTCTGGGGTGGACATCTTTGCTGTGGGACTGGATGTAACTATGGACCCCTCAACTTGCCTGAGTAACCAGCATCTGGAGCAAATTAGGGACAGGAATACAAAGGCTGTACGTCTGGCGGCCCAACTGGTAGAATACGAAGTAAAATATCATGGATGCTGTAGAATGCATGACCCGCTAGCTTTGGCAGTGTTGCTGGATGATTCCTTGCTTGATTTTACGCTGGCGAAGGTGGAAGTGGTTAAAGGGAATAACTGGGATAGAGGAATTACTCGTATCCTGCCCTCTGATAACTTACAGTTGATACACGTAGCCTCTGCTGTGGATGGGCATCGCTTTCTGAAATTGTTTCTATCGCGTATATTGGAGGAGTGATATGGCTAGTTTGGTAGTATGTGGCGCTATAAACTGGGATATTAGCTGCTTTGTGGAGCGGCTGCCGGTAGCCGGTGAAGAAGTTATTGTCAAGCATATCACCCGTGTTTCTGGAGGCACGGGTGGCAATATTGCTGTGGCGGCTGCACGGATTTTGGGTGCCAAAGAAGTTGCACTGATAGGTGCTCTGGGGAGGGATGACATTGCTCGCCAGCAAATTACCGCTCTTGAGGACGAAGGAGTTATCACGGAAAGCATTGCCCATATTGAAGGAGAAGAATCAGGACAGGCTTATATCTTGGTTGACCAAATGGGACAGAACATCATTGCCAGCTACCTGGGGGCGAATGCCAGGCTGGATCGGGAATATTTGAACAAAGAGCAGGTTCAGCAGCAACTATGGGAATGCCAAGGCATCGTTCTCACAGACCCGCCTTTAGAAATAGCAGAGGAGCTAATAAACTTGGCCAAGCGGCGTGCTGTCCCTTTGTTGTGGGACCCGGGAATTTTGATAGGCCCGAACCTGGAAGCATTGCAATCTCTTGCTAAAGAAGCCTCGGTACTATTCTTAAACGAAACAGAGGCAAGTGCTCTACTGGGAACTGGTGAGTTAAATGCGAGCTTGCAGAAGTTAAAAAAGCTAGAACTTGGCAATCACGCAGTGCTCAAACTTGGTGCCCAGGGGGCAGTCATGCTTGATTCTGCGAGCGGTAAGGTGACTGAAGTTCCAGCCTTGCCTCTCAAGAAACTCGAGCTAAATGTAATCAGCACGGTCGGTTGTGGAGATGTCTTCGCCGGAGTCTTCGCTGCCTACCAGGTTATGGGGAGTAGCCTTGAGCGATCGCTTATCATGGCCAACGCTGCCGCTGGCCTTAATGCCACCCGTCCTGAGACCAGAGGCAGTCCCGATCGGGCAGACTTAGAGGTGCTGGAACAACAGTTCCGCAATCTTGGGTTTACGGCTCATCAATACGGGGCTCCAAAAGCTGTTGAGTGACTCTTTTCGATAAAATGTCTGAATTCCGGACTCAACTACAAACAGGCATCCGCAAAGGAATTAAGAAGGGTTGGAGTAGTTTTGTCTGGATATGCGAAATCATTGTTCCTGTCTCCTTTGTTGCAGCTCTTATTCAGGGGAGCGGTTGGCTAAGTCAACTGGATTTCTTGCTACATCCATTAATGAGCATGATCAATCTGCCTGCTGCAGCAGCATTGCCAATCATCGTCGCCATGGCGGTAAACTTGTACGTGGCGATCACCATCATGATGATACTTCCCTTTGGCATCGAACAAATTATCTTGATTGCCTTGTTCATAATGATTGCACATATGCTTATTGTCGAAGGCATAGTCCAACATAAATCTGGTTTAAACGTCATCAAAGCAACCTTGGTTCGTATTGGCGCAGCCGTTTTATCTGTGTTCGTTACCTCTCAATTTTTTGCTGATACCAGCCAGAACATTAGTTTGCCAGCTAATCTTGCAACTTATAAATTGAAATGATAGTAATAGAATGCGCTAAGTGTCGGGCTAAGGTCTTCAAATACTTGAAGGTTGGCAAGGGCCGAATATTACACTGTTGGAAAGAGCGCATAATAGAAGGCTGTAGTGTTAGAGAGGGAAATGAAATTAAATGTCAGTGTGGCAATTTAATCGGGATTGATGAAAGGAAATGGATTAAAATGAAGCAGCGCTCTTTTACTTACTCAGGAACAAGAACAAAAGGATAGAGACTCTGTGAAACTCATAAGCGCCTGCTTGTTAGGAATCAAGTGTTCCTGGGATGGCCAGGATATTCACAAAAGCGATAAAGTGATTGAGCTTTTGAACTCGGAGAAGCTGATGCCTATATGTCCAGAGCAGCTGGGAGGATTAAGGACTCCCAGGGCACCTCAGGAAATTCAAGGCGGGACCGGTGAAGACGTTCTTGACGGGAAATGCAAAGTGCTAAATATAAATGGAGAAGACGTTACTCAGAAATTTATTGCTGGAGCGGTAGAAGCCTTGAAGATTGCCGGGCTGTTCCACATTCGGGAATTTATAGGAAAATCCAGAAGTCCCTCGTGCGGCTGCGGGCAAATATACGACGGCACGTTTTCTCGGAAACTGATTGATGGCGACGGCGTTACTACAGCATTATTGAAGAGAAACGGAATCAGGGTTGTAACCGAAGAAGACCTGTAGCATTTCTTTACAAACCAAGTTTATCTACGTGCTTCATGATGATTTTGAAGCAGGATTTCCCAAGTGTAGCTGCCGAGCAAACCTTCGCCTTAAAGAGCTTCACTCCCTATGTCACCTCCCACCAGCTCCTATTTAATTACCTTGCGTAAGTGCTGGACAATCCTATTCTGCCTCACTATCTCTCTGCAACCTCAATAACCTTATTCTTGCTTCTGAAGCCGCTGATAATCCTGATTTGGTTCTGGGGAACACCGAAATGCTCTGCCAGTAATCTGATAACTGCTCGGTTGGCCTTGCCTTGCTTGGGAGGTTCTTTGACCTTGGCTGTAATGTTATCGCCTTCTTGTCTAAGCTCTTCAGTTCTGGAATTGGGCTTTACCGTAACTTGAATCTTCATACCTAGTCACGTACAATGCGGCAGTAATATTAACTGGAGCGGGCTGCAAATAAGTCACGAACTGAGCTATTCTAACTTACTCGTTATACATGGTAATCGCTATTTCCATAGCAGTCAATACCTGATTGGAGCACCGACAACTGGGGCTATCTATATTTAACAGAACGATGATTGTCAAATTCCATAGCTGCATATAATCACCGAATTGATTCGGCTGGTCAGGAAAACTACTGACTTCTTTATACCCGGATGGTTGACAGTGTCACCGTGGCTGTATTGTGTTAGAATGCTGAGTCAATGATGGGATTAATTTAGTTACCGGGTAATTAAGAAAGTACAATCCGAATAAGAAATGACAGTAATACATGGAGTAAAGAGATGGCTCGAGTTAAGTTGATACAAAAAGATGAAGCACCGCCGGAGATAAAAGCGCTGTACCAGCAAATCGAAGATAATGGGGCTAAAATAATGAACTTTTACAGAGTGGTAGCTAATAGTCCCGGTGTAGCTAGGAGTGCTATAAAACTGGGGAATTCACTTATTAGCAGGATAGAACTCTCACCCAAGCTGAGGGAGTTGACAATTATGCGAATCGCCAAGCTTTGTGGTTGTGAATACGAGTGGATGCAACATCTACCCTTGGCATTGCAGTCTGGTTTGACTCAGGTACAGTTGGATGCAATCGGTTCTTGGAATGAGTCAGATGCCTTTAATGAGGAGGAGAAGGCAGTATTAAGCTACGTTGATGAGGTGGAGAAGAATATCAGGGTGCCGGACAATATATTCCAGGCACTTAGACGATATCTTGATGATCGTCAAATCGTTGAGTTGACTCTGGCTATCGGGTGGTGGGGAATGCTAGCTCGATTGTTTGTGCCACTGGAAGTTGAGGTAGACGAGAGGTCAGCTGGTTCAGCAGTGGACTTGATTGGACGCCGCGACATACGAAAGTCATGATTCATTTTCAGTGTTTGTGCTTGTGGTTGATAGCTGTCCGGGCAGTTCTGCTAGCATAGCCCGGTTGCGAAATTCTACCAGTGTAACAGGAGTTATTACATTTCTGAGGGATTTTTCGCTGCGAACGTAAACCCTGATATAGTTGCTGGTCAACCCCGAGTATATGCCGCTTCCAGGATTTGTTTCCTTCTCCCAGAGGACGGGCATGGTTTGCCCCGAAAACTGTTCGCAGAAGCGGCGCTGCGAGTTTTGAGATAACTCTAGCATCCGGCGGTTGCGCTCTTCTTTAACCTTGTCTTTTATCTGCTCCGGCATTTTGGTTGCTGCTGCCTCGGGTCGAGGTGAGAAGGGGAAGACATGGATGTTGGCGAAACCGGCTTGCTGGCAAAAGGAATAGCTCTGTTCAAACTCTTCATCGCTTTCCCCGGGGAAACCAACCATGATATCTGTGGTGATGGCTACTTCCGGTATCCTCTCTTTAATCAATTCTATTGTTCTACGATATTGCTCCAGAGAGTAACTCCTTTTCATTCTTTGAAGCACGGTCTGGCTGCCACTTTGCAGCGCTAAGTGAAAATGCCGACAAAGCCTTTCATCCTGCCACAGGGCGAGAAACTCAGGAGATATTTCCGAAGGCTGCAAAGACGAGAGACGCAATCTTTCGATGCCTGTGTTGTGGAGAATACGCTGAACTAAATCCTTGAGATTGGTATTAGCATCTCTATAAGAGCCGACCTTTGTCCCGGTGAGAACAACTTCTTTGTAACCGAGGGTTACTTTTTGCTTAACTTCGTCAATTATCTGGGAAGCGGGCAAGGAATATTCGCGGGGCCTTACTTTGGGCACAATGCAATATGTGCAGGGGCTATGACAGCCATCTTGAATCTTTATCAGGCTACGAGTCCTGACGTTGCCAGCGATAGGATGGAGTGTTTCGCCCTGATGTAATCTGGGTTTGCAGTGATGTAAAGAATTCCTCCCGGCGGTTACAGGTAGCATAGTGTGTGTGTGGGGGGGTGTTGGCTTTAGCAAGCTCCTTATAATCTCAAGCAGGTGCTCTTTCTCCTTGTTTTCAACTACGAGATCGGCGAGTGAGGCTAACTCTTGGGGGGTTCTTTGAGCATAACAGCCCGTGGCAATAATCAGGGCCTGGGGATTTCTTCGCCTTGCCAGCCTGAGCCAGTGGCGTGACTTGCGGTCGGCGATATGGGTGACTGTGCAAGTATTGGCGATATAAATATCTGCTCCATCACAAGGGGAAACAAGTTGAAATCCGGCCTGCCTAAAATTATTAGCCAGAGATTCCGTTTCGGCCTGATTAAGCTTACACCCCAACGTATATAAAGCTACCCTCATTGATAAGGATTATATTTATTGCCTGGCGGAGTGGTCAAATCGTGGTCTTCAGCATGCTCTAATATAAAGCCCTCTCCCGCCAGGAGAGAGTATTATAACCTGGCAATTTCTGACGAGGATGTGTGACTAATTCGTCCCGATAAATCGGGACTCGCAGCGGCATTTTGTTTAAGCCTTTTCTGTGGTATAGTTAGCGATTCTAACCAAGACATTGAACTGACTATGAAATTGAACCAACAAACTCGATGGAAAATCCTGCCCGCGGTGCCAGATGAATACTTAAATGTTGCTGACCTTCCTCCCTTAGTTGCTCAAGTTCTCTACAATCGAGGTGTTAAGCCGGATGAAATTGAACCTTTCCTGGCTATTGACCACAGGCTGGAAGGCAATCCCTTCCTGCTTCCTGATATATCGCAAGCTATAAGCAGAATTTATAGAGCCGTGCTTTCCCGGGAAAAAATCGCCATCTATGGCGACTTTGATGTTGATGGAGTGACAGCCACGGTTATTCTTGTCGAGGGACTGTCAATGCTTGGTGCTGAAGTTATTTTCCATATTCCTGATCGCTTCAGTGAAGGTCACGGACTAAATGTTTCAGCTTTAAATGAGCTTCATGCTCAGGGGGCGAGTTTGGTCATTACTGTTGACTGTGGCGTAACTGACCTTGTAGAGGTGAAGCGGGCTCAAGAGATGGGAATGGATGTTATTATCACCGACCACCACATTCCATTGGAGAGTTTACCTCGAGCCATAGCTGTAGTTGACCCGAAGCGGAAGGATTCAGTGTATCCTTACCCTGATTTGGCCGGTGCTGGCGTTGCTTTCAAGCTTCTACAAGCACTATTCCATAAAGATAATAAGGAGAAATGGCTGTCCAGATTTCTGGATTTGGTGGCTTTGGCGACTGTTACCGACTTGTCTCTCATGGTTGGTGAGAATCGTTACTTGGTGAAGGAAGGACTGAGAGAGCTTAATAATAGCTCGCGTGTGGGAATTCAAGAAATGGTTAAATTGACCGGACTGAAGATGGGTGAACTTGATACTGTAGATATCTCCTGGGTGCTGGGGCCTCGCCTCAATGCTACTGGCAGGATGAACAATGCCTCCACCAGCTATCAGTTGCTTACTACCCAGTCACCAGAGGAAGCTCGCCTCCTGGCTCTGGAACTAGAGGAAAAGAATGCCGAGCGGCAAAAATTAACCAATGAAACATTAAGCCGAGCGAGGGATAAATTAGCCACCAAACTGCACCTGCCGGTGCTTATAGATAGTGATGAAAGCTATTCCATCGGTGTTATTGGACTTGTTGCTGGCAAGCTTGTAGATGAATTTTATAAGCCAGTTATTATCATCAGCCTGAGCTCTGAACTATGTCAGGGTAGCTGCCGCAGTATAGCAGAGTTCAATATTACATCTGCTTTAGAAAATTGCTCCGACTTGCTTAATGCCTTTGGTGGTCATCCCTTAGCTGCTGGCTTCACTGTGCCTCGCCGAAATCTGGCTAAACTGGAAGAAAGGCTAATGAGCTTAGCTATGGATCAATTAGGTCATCTCGAGCTTCGCCCCGAACTTGTGATTGATGCCGAGGTTCCTTTAGATGCTCTTGCAGGGGATATCTTCAACCTTATCCAAAGGTTACGCCCTTTTGGCCGAGGCAATCCGCCGCCAACCTTTCTTTCTCGACAGGTTGAGGTAATTGAGTGTCGTAACTTCGGCAATCAAGCCGAATGGCTGAGGCTAAAACTCAAACAAGGAAATGTAATCTGGCAAGCCGTGGATTTTAAGTCGCAAAGGGCGCGGGAGGAAATTTCGCCTTGCATAGATATTGTGTATAACC
>JAGHCA010000062.1 GCA_021160725.1 Dehalococcoidia bacterium
ATCTAATACCTGTTTGAGTTCTTTCTTGGACTTGTAACCGACAATTTGCTGGACAGGCTGACCACCTTTAAATATGAGCATAGTGGGAATGGCAGCTATTCCGTACTTGGCAGCCAGAGGGCCATTCTCATCCACATTCACTTTAGCGAAGTCTATCTTGCTAGTATATTCTTTCTCTAGTTCCTCCAGAACAGGAGCGGCAGCCAAGCAAGGGCCACACCACTGTGCCCAGAAATCCACCAGAACTGGCGACTTCGACTGCAAAACAATATTCTGAAAGTTATCCTCACCTACTATCGATTGTATCATGTAACTGACCTCCTTACTTAAATTAACCGAGCCAGGAAAATCTTGTGATTTTCTGGCTCGGTCTAGAATACTATATCCAAATCTAATGAAAAGAAGTCAATGGCATTCCTCGTTGTCTGCTCAGCAATTGTAGCTTCAGCAATTTCTTTTAGTCGAGACACAGCCCTTATGCTTCTTAAAATATCAGCAGGCTGTGACTCATACCGCGCTTCTCTTCCATAAGTTACAGGGCAATCTGTCTCCAGAAGTAATCTCGACAAAGGTGCTTCTTTGATTGCCCTTCTATGCTCTTCATGGTACTCAGTGGCTGGCGTAGCAGAAACAAAATAACCGCCATCAATTATATCCCTAAGAACACTGGAAAAGCCAGTGAACCAATGAAAAACAGATTTACTTACGCCGATATCCTGAATCAGATATAGTGCATCCTTCCAGGCATATCTACTGTGAATTATCGCCGGCTTAGCATATTTCCTGGCTATATCCAGTAGCCGACCAAGAACCTCCTTTTGCAATTCTTTGGACGCTACCTTCAGCACCCTTTTATCATAGTCCAGACCTATTTCACCAACAGCCACCGCTGAAGCAATATTTTGCTCAATAAATCGCAGATTCTTATCTATCTCAAAAGTTCCCAGATTCCCTAGCTCCCAGGGATGTAAGCCTAAGGCTGGATAGACAAAGCGGCGATGTTGCTGTGATATTTCCAACGTCTTCATGTTCGACTGGTAATTTGACCCAACCGCTACTATGGCAATAACACCGGCTTTTTTTGCTTCCTCGAGCATCAAATCAAGATTTCTCAGTTCATCAAGATGGGCATGAGTATCAATCAGCTTGTACACTAGATTCTCTTCTCTTCAAGCATAGATTTATAATACTTAAGCCCCTCTTCCGTCGGCTTATAAACGTAGAGAGAGAACCTATCTTCTCGCTCCTTGGTAATCAGATTTGCCGATACCAATGCCCGTAACACTGCCTCGCTAAGATACCCAGCCAGATTAAGGTGATGATCCGGAACAGCTTTGCCAGTCACTTCATACTCCCGGCAAATAGCAGATAAGAGCTTCGCAGGTTCTCTTTCCAGACCCTGGAGGAGAGCCTGCATGGTTTCTGTCTGTTTTATTAGGTCAACAAAATCTTCGAAAACACCCATGTCTGCTAACTCTTAATTTTAACAGTAATGATCAGGTCGCCCGGAGTCTGCCCCTCCAACCCCATTCCCCTCAACCTTATTTTCGTCCCCTGGTTAACTCCCGGTGGGACTTTGACTATAAGTTTTTTCTTTTTCCTACCTCTCTTGTATTTTATTTTCTTGTCAGTCCCTGCCACAGCTTCTTCCTCAGAGAGGTAGATTTCATGGTGTAAATCTTCTCCTTTGCTGCGCCAGGAGAGTTCCTGCACTCCCAGTGCCCTCCTGAGAGTAAATCTAATGACCTTGCCGATGAGTCGTAATAACAAAGGTGGTTTATACTCTGCACTCGGCGTAGACCAACCTCTTTCTGCCCGTTGCCCTGGAAAGGTGAAAACGAAACCTTGGCCACTAAAGAATAAATTGTCCACAAATCCCTCATCAAACCTCAACCCAGCTTCGTGAAACATCCTTGCTAGCTCTTGAAATAAATAGGGATTGGTAAAGGCATCCTTAAAGACCTGTTCCTGGCTATAAAATCGTCCACCTGTATATTGAGCATCATACCCAGCAAAGCCCGCCCGCCTCATCCTATCATATTCCTGTCGCTTCACTTCATCGCCCAGCACGGCATAAGCCTCGCTAATTTCCTTAAATCTCCCCCCGGCCCACTGTTCATTTCCCAAGTTTCTGTCGGGATGATATTTCATAGCAAGCTTTCTGAAGGCATGTTTGATTTCCTCACGACTAGCCCTCTCAGAAACACCAAGAACAGAGTAATAATCCTTCGTCTGGCGATACATTTGCCTGGAGAAGATATTTTAGCGATTAGAACTCATTGCCGCAAGTGTGACAAGACTTCTCAAAGTCAGCGATTGCAGAATTCTGTCCGGCTTAAAAGTACGACAGACCCGAATCTGGGGGTAGCTTTCGAGAAGAAGTGTCAGAAGAGAAAGAGCAGGTTTTTTGACGTAATTTTCCCTGATTCCAATTCAGTCCACACGATACTTATCAAATCATTTAAGCACCCAACCCAACAGGGGGTTGCTTAATCATATAATTTCTAACTATTCAACTAACTATTCAATTGGGGCCGGACTAATTATTAAGTTTCCAAGCTACCTCACCCTATATCTCAATCTCCCCCAGCTTCATCAGTCTGCTCCTTTTTGGTTACATGCTTAGATAATTAAAATTGTGAACTTGACAATATTAAGGATAGTAAACATAATAACCTTGCTAGGAACGACAAGGGTGCCATTTAAAGTTGATATTTAAGTAAATCTTTCCTTGTGAACAAGGGGAATGCTATAGCAAGGGCACCGCACATGCGGTTGTATAACTATGATAGGCATCTAATGGCGCTCTCTATAGTTTTTACTGATTAGCGGTGGTGCCGTAATGAGAGGTTGGATAATTGCCAGATAAGAAAAAGACTGCTAGCAGCAAAACGCCGGATTCCAGGGTTGTCAGATTATCCAAGGTGAAGACCGGAATCTACGGCCTGGATGAAATATTGCATGGTGGTCTCCCTACGAATCGAACTACGCTCCTCAGCGGTGGCCCGGGGACGGGCAAGAGTGTCATGGCACTGGAGTTCCTCTACCGACGTGCCCTTGAAGGAGAAGCAGGCATATATGTTACCTTTGAGGAGCGGACAGAAGCCCTGCACCAGAACGCCCTAACCTTCGGCTGGAACTTAGCATCACTGGAAAAAGCCGGCAAACTTTTTATCTACGGCGCTCGTATAGACCCCAAGGTAACTATCAGCGGTGACTTTGATTTAAAAGGCTTGCTGGCCATCTTGAATGGTAAGATCACCTCCATGAAAGCGAGCTTCATCGTCATCGATGCATTGGACGTATTATTGGGGCTCTTTGATAAACCATTACGGGAGCGCAATGAGCTCTATGCTCTCAACAACTGGCTGATTGAGCGTGGTATGACAGTTGTGCTTACGGCCAAGACTTCCGCTGATAAGAAAATCTCCTCTCTCTATGATTTCCTGGACTACATGGCGGACTGTGTTATCCAGCTTGACCAGCACATCGTCAGCAATATATCCACAAAATACCTCCGAGTCACCAAGTATCGTGGCTCTGATTTTATACACAACGAGTGTCCGTTTGTTATAACCGAAGATGGCATAAGTATCACAGCTATCTCCAGAGTTACACTAAGACACCGCCCACCCGGTCCCTTGCTTCCCAGCGGTGTTCCTGAGCTTGATGACCTTCTCGGAGGTGGATATCGCCGTAATTCCAGTATTTTCATTTCTGGCAATCCCGGTACCGGCAAGACAATCCTAGCCAACAGCTTTGTTCTGGCCGCCTGCAACCGCGGCGAAAAGGTGCTTTCCCTCAGCTTTGAGGAATCTCAGGAGACATTGGTAAGTACCATGCTCAGTGTGGGCATTGACCTTCGCCCAGCACTGCGGCAGGGCAGGTTAATGATAATTGCCAGTATGCCCGAGGCACGTGGCGCCGAGGAGCACCTCTACCACATCTTGAAGACGATAAATGAGTTCAAACCCAAACACATTATTATTGACGCTGCTTCTTCATGTCGGCGCATAGGTGCTGAGAGAATCGCTTTTGATTTTCTTTTCCGTCTCATCAATACCTGCAAAGAAAGAGACATCACAGTCATTGCCACCAACCAGACCAAGGGCTTCCGGGCAGGACAAGAAATCAGCGGCATCGGCCTCTCCTCAATATTGGACATCATTATCTTCCTAGAGTACTTTGAAAGAGATGAGCATCTGTGCCGGAGGCTGCTGGTAGCCAGGGGAACAGGACTGAAGATACAGAGCCACTACACGGAATACCGCATTACAGACCGGGGCATCGAGCTTGTGCATAAACCAGAGTAAGGGTGATATATTAGCCCACGTGGTTTAACATTAAAGAAAGAGGACGATAACTGTGAGGAAGGGTAAAGATACGAGCCCCAAAAAGGGACAGAGGAACCCAATACCGGAAAAAGAAATAGAACTTATACTCTTTGTAGCGGATGATGAACCCAACTCTCTCAAAGCCAAGGAAAACCTAGTCGAGATAAACCGGCATTACTTCAAGGGAAAAGCCAAGATCAGGATAGTTGATGTGATGGAGGACTTTCGGAAGGCGCTGGAGAACGATGTTCTGGTCACTCCATGCCTCTTGGTTGTCCAGCCGCCTCTTCGTAGCTTGATTATCGGTAACTTAAGTGACCCCAATCAGCTACTCGCTACCATCAAGTTTAAGGAATGAGATGCCCAAAAAAGGAAAGTTGCCCTACCAAGAACTAAAACGACGCCTTGCCATACTCGAAGCTATCCTTAACAGCTTGAGGCATGGGCAGGCTGACGCCATCATCAGCCGCTACGGTGTCAATCTGCTGCGCATCAGGGAGCTTGAGGAAACTCTTCGGCGATCCGAAGAGAACTTCCGAGGCTCCATGGATACCTCTCCGCTTGGTATTCGCATTGTCACGGAGACAGGGGAAACCCTCTACGCCAACCGTGCCCTGCTTGAGATTTATGGCTATGAAACGCTAGAGGAGTTGCAGTCCACATCTACCAGGGAACGTTACACCCCGCAGGCCTATGCCGAGCACCTGGTTAGAAGGCATCGGCGCCAGCGTGGCGAGTATGTTCCCCCTAACTACGAGATATCCATATTAAGAAAGGACGGCGAAGTCCGCCACCTTGAAGTCTTTCGCAAGGAAGTAATATGGAACGGAAAAAGGCAGTTCCAGGTATTGTATAACGATGTCACCGAACGCAGGCTGGCGGAGCAGGCACTTAGGGAATCGGAAATTATGTACTCAGCGCTGGTTAATCAGTCACTGGACGGCATCATAATTATACAGGACGAAGTCATTAAGTTTATTAATAGGGCTTTCGCTAATATGACAGGCTACAGGGAAGAAGAGTTATTAGGTATGCCTTTCCAAAGCGTGGTGGCACCTGAAGATAGAGATTGGGTTACCGAACGACACCGAAGACGCATGGCGGGAGAAGCTGTGCCCTCCGTTTACGAAACTCGATTGATGTGTAAAGATGGCACCCTGCTATTTGTGGAGGTTTCGGCTGGTTTGAGCGAATATCAAGGGAGACCGGCAAACTTGACTTACCTACATAACATCACCGAGCGTAAGCAAACCGAGGAAGAATTAAAACGCTCCCATGAACAATTACACAACCTTGCCAGATACATAGAGGACGTTCGAGAAAGAGAGAGAACTCGTATTGCCCGGGAATTGCATGACGAGATGGCACAGTCGTTGACAGTATTGAAGTGGACCTATCCTGGCTGGATAAGGCCTTGCATCAAGACCAATTATCACTTCGTGAGAAGGTAAAGTCTATGTCCCAACTCCTCGATAGCACTATAAAACAAACGAGAAGGATTGTCACAGAGTTAAGGCCAGGAGTACTAGACGACCTTGGTCTGGCAGCAGCGCTGGAATGGCAGGCAGGCGAACTTCAAAATCACACAGGCATTGCTTGCCGAGTGTCCATAAGTCCTCGGAATATTACCATAAATTCGGCTATCGCTACGGCGCTTTTTCGCATCGCTCAAGAGGCATTGACCAATGTGGTGCGTCACGCCCAGGCGAGTAGGGTAGAAATAACCTTGCGGAAAAGAGACAACAGGTTACTACTTCGAGTCAAAGACAATGGCAGAGGAATTACCACAGAAAAACTGTCTGATTCCAATTCGCTGGGGCTAATGGGAATGAGAGAGCGTCTCCTTCATTGGAATGGCGAGGTTAAAATCCGTGGCGTAAAGGGTAAAGGCACTACAGTAACGGCAATAGTCCCACTCAGCTAGGAAGGTCAATCATGATTAGTATACTTGTTGTTGATGACCATCCCGTGGTTCGGGAAGGTTTGAAACAGATTCTCCAAGGAATGCCTGAAACGGTTGTGCTCGATGAAGCAGGCAGCGCCCAAGAAACACTGGGCAAAATCAGCGAGAATGATTACGATATGGTTATATTGGATATTTCTTTACCTGACAGGAATGGGCTAGACGTGTTAAAAGATTTGAGGAGGATGAAGCCTGTCCTTCGTATACTGGTAGTGACCATGCATCCTGAAGAACAGTATGCCCTGCGGACATTAAAGGCAGGTGCTTATGGATACTTAACCAAGGATGCCGCTTCTGATGAATTGGTGTTGGCAACGAGAACAATATGCTCAGGCAGGAAATATATTGGTCTTTCCGTGGCAGAAAAACTTGCTTTTGCCCTGGATACGGAAGCCGAGAAACTGCCCCATGAGCTTCTTTCCAACCGTGAGTACCAGGTAATGTGTATGATTGCCTCTGGGAAGACGACGACCGAGATTGCCCGTGAGCTAATGCTCAGTGTCAAGACGGTTAGCACCTACCGCTCCCGTATACTAAGCAAGATGCGATTGAAGAACAATATGGAACTAATTCACTATGCTATAAAACATCGCCTCGTGGACTAATTCAATTCCAACCCCACCTAGCTTGCCCCTCGTAAGACAATCACCGACAACCACTTTCAACAATTTCCTACCCAAAAATCAGATAGGTGCTGATACCAGCGTCTATAGTTACTTAACTAAAATATATTTGTAATCAATTCTGTAAGGGGAGAGTTGCAACATTGCTGGAGACCAAGGAGGAGCTGTGAGAGTCCTAATTGCCGACGACTGCGAAATCGTGGTGGAACGGTTGAGAACTATTCTTGCTGAACTTGAAAGGATTGAAGTCATCGGGCAAGCCAGAGATGCAGTTGAAGCCACAAAGCTTATCCTCGAGCTTCAACCCGACGTTGTAATCCTGGACATTCGGATGCCTAAAGGAAGTGGAATAGGGGTGCTTCGGAACATAAGGCAAAGCAAACACAGCCCGGCGGTGATAGCACTCACTGCCTTTCCCAATCCCCAGTATCGCAAGCAATGTCTCGACCTTGGAGTGAAGTTCTTTTTTAATAAAGCCACTGAATTTCACAAGATTATCGAGGTATTAAAGCAGATTACGCCTGCACCCGAGGTAATTGAATTGAAATCGAGGGATGCAGAAAGGGAAAAGCGATTCGTCGAGGCAATCCCCTCGCCCCAAAAGAAAATGGCGAGGTCGCGGGAGGCAAGCGATGATAACATATACCTCCGAACTTAAAAATACAGAGGTGCAGATAAGAAGTTATTTTGCCAATCTGGCAGAAAATATTTCCAGGATATTCGAAGCTGTCGACGTCTATGCGGCGATCCACCAGCGAAGAGTTGCCGCGCTGGCTCGTCATGTTGGGACGAAAATGAGATTGGATGAAGATAAACTTTTCTGGCTTTATATTGGCGGATTGCTTCACGACATTGGCAAGATTTCCATCCCTGAGAGCATTCTTAACAAGACGGGTAAGCTTACTGAGGAAGAATGGCTTCTGATCCGCTCTCATACAAAGCAAGGATATAATATATTGAAGGACATAGGTTTCACCTATCCTGTAGACGATATAGCGCTGCATCACCATGAGCGGGTGGACGGATCCGGCTATCCTGATGGTATTGGTGGGGATATGCTAAGTATTGAAGTGTGCATTATCACCGTTTGTGACATCGTGGATGCTATGGGTACTCATCGCCCATATCGTCCAGCCAGGAGCAAGGAGGAAATCTTACAAGAGCTTAAAAATGGCAGAGGCACAAAATATAATGCCTCCGTCGTGGATGCGATGTTAGAGATAATTGAAAGCGGAGAATTTGACTTTCGCTATTGCAGCCAAAATCTCTCAACGACGTAACCACGAAATCTACAGTCCCTGGCAATGGGAAGCCTTCTGTTGAGTAACAGTAAAATAGTTTGTCATTTGCTCCTACTAGTGTGAAAAGTCTACAAGAGAGCCATCACTATAACCGCATCAAGCGCTCTCTTCCTTCCCTCCAGAAAAGAGGATATTTTTTCTTCTCCTTGAGGTCATTTAATCATGTCATTCTGACGAGTTCAAATGAATTTGGACAAGGAATCTCGAGACGTTCTGTACTGCTTACCGTACTAATATACTCTCCCAGTGTAGATGAGCCATTAAAATCACATAAGGCTGTATTCTAAAAGTTGTGGAAAAGAGATAAGGTGGTAAGAACCCCGAAGAAAGAAAGGAGGACTTATCACCATGGCTAAAAGCCAGGAAAATAATACCATAACACTGCTTGGACTGAAAAACTGCAAAGCAGAGGAGGTGGTGAGAGGCGATGATAGGGTAACAGTGAAGATTATAATTAACGGAGGTCGCGAGAAATGTCCCTATTGTGGCTCAACCAAGCTCTATAGGCATGGTATGTGTGACCCTCGCCACGTACTTCACACCTGGACAAACGGCACAAAGATTTATCTAGACCTTCACCGCGGCAACGTTGGAGGTGCCGCAATTGCGGCCATACTTTTATCGAAGGCAAGCAATTGGTACGCTCCCGTTCCAGGCTTACCAGGCAGGCTGAAGCCGGAGCCTTATGGCAGCTCAAGGATAGAAACTTCAGCCAGGTGACGAGGGAGCTGGGAATAGGCTATAGCACCCTGCGCCGGCTCTTGGAAAGGAAAATAGACGAGGAAGCGCTGGGATTTGTGCAGCATGAGGATGAGATACACCTCGGCATTGACGAGCATAGTTTCAAACATCAGGAAATGGTATACACCGTGACTGAGGTAAGAGCAAAGAGCGTTCTGGGAATTCTCAAGGATGACCGCATAGCTACCTTAAAGAAGTTCTTGACCAAGATACCAGGAGATAAGGTTAGGGAAATATGTATTGATATGAAGGAATCTCTCCGCAAGCTAGTTGAGGCGCTATATCCTGATGCTAAAGTAGTGGCAGACCACTTCCAT
>JAGHCA010000052.1 GCA_021160725.1 Dehalococcoidia bacterium
GTAAAAGCCAGCGCTCACCGCCTCGGTTTGCATTGGTCCTGTTGGTGGCTCTAGAGTAATAAAGATGCCCAAAGCATCATGGGCAGCCACTGCCTTCAACTCTCTAACGGCATTGACGCCTACATGTCCGCTCTTTACCTGAACCACGGCTCGTTTTGGCTTGCCACTGGTGTCATCTATGAAGTGGATGACTCCGTCAATCCCTTTATCAGCACCTTTCTTTTTCTCGCCAAGTGGCCTGGCTCTAATCAGGCTGAGTGCCCACCATTGGAACTGGTAGCGGTCTTGCCTTGCCAGAGCCCTGGCGGAAGCCAAATCTACCGGTTCACCAACAACTTCAGCGTCAATGCCAAAGCTATCCTTGAGGCGGTTGCGCATTAGAGCAATAGCAAGGTGAGTAATGTCAATGCCTATCCAGCGTCTATTCAGCTTTTGAGCAGCAACAACTGCCGTACCACACCCGCAGAAGGGGTCAAGGACAATGTCTCCTTCATTAGAACTGGCTTTGATAATGCGCTCCAACAGGGCTAGGGGTTTTTGGGTTTCGTAGCCGAGCCGCTCAGCACCGCTTCTTGTCATCGTAATATCTGTCCATATATTCTGAATTAGTTGTCCTGGTAATGAATCTAAATAATTCTTGCGGTATGGAAATCCGGTCTTGCTGTAGTATATTTCGCCCTTTGCATCTAGGTCTTCCATCTTTTCACGTGTGAAACGCCAATTTGCTATGTGCCCTTTCCATTCGTATCTTGGGCCTCTGCCTCCTGGGGCAAGACAGGTATTAGGCCAGAATTTTCTTCCATCAGGGTCCGAATACTTAAATCTTGTAGAAAGGTGTTTCTCGCTATATTGAGTTCTTATCGGGTTGAAACTATACGATTGTGTCTTGGAATAGAAGATAATGTAATCCGTTACTCTGCCGAAGCGCTTTGGGTCGTTATGCGAACCATATCGTTGCCACACAATCTCATTCCTGAAATTGGCTGGACCAAATATCTGGTCGAGTACCAGCTTAAGGTAGTGACTGGCGGTAGGGTCGCAGTGAAGGTAAAGTGAGCCAGTGGGCTTGAGGACACGGTGGAGTTCTATTAGCCTGATGGTCATCATCACCAGATATGCCATGACATCGTTCTGGCCTATGGCATCGTGCAAGGCGCCTATCAACCGCCCAACTTTCAATGGCCCATTGGTGACAATATCATGGTAGGTATTCTGCGCAGCCTGTGTCCAGTGCCAGGTGTCGGTGAACGCTTTTATCTGGGCTTCGGATTCAACACCACCGTTTTCCTTGAAGAGGATGTTATAGTCCTTTTTGCTGTTAAAGGGCGGGTCGAGGTAAACAAGGTCTATGGAGTTGTCAGGAATATACTTGCGCAAGATTTCCAGGTTATCACCATAGTACAAGACATTAGTTTTCAGTGTGTCCATGGTAGTCTCTCAAAGTATGTAAGCCGCCAATTCTCTTTTTAACTTTCCTCATTTGTAGCCTACTCCAAAACCGAAGTCAAGGCCTGTGCCAACAACGGCCTCGCAGTTTGGGCACAGAACAGGTTGTTCTGGATCGGTAACGAGGCTATGTCTTGCGGTGCACTCATTATAGTCTTCTCCGGTCCATGTCCATTCATCAGTCGTCAGGGCTGTAAACCAAATGCGGTCCAATATCCTATTACAATTCTTGCAGCGTTTTCTTCTTGTTTCCTTTTTAGCAATCATCTCTCATACCTCCCTTACTGTTTATATTATCACCATATTGTTCCTGTGAATCACTTCGTCGCCATAGTCGTAGCCGAGGAGGCTGCCGATTTTATCGGAGTGCTTCCCTGCGATGGTAGCCAAATCAGAAGAGCTATAGTTGGCGATGCCACAGCCGATGCGTTTGCCTCTTTCGTCTAGTATATCTACTATATCGCCACGGTGAAATTCGCCCTCAGTTTTCAGAACTCCCGCCGGGAGCAGGCTCTTATTGTGCTTCTTGAGGGCTACTGCAGCACCTTTGTCCACTGTGACATTGCCCTTGGAAGCCAGCCCACTGAGCATCCACCTCTTTTTGCTCTCCATCTTATTCACCTGCGCAGGAAAGAATGTGCCTATATCTTCTCCTTCGCTAATCCTCACCAGTATGTCAGGTTCTCGTCCATCGGCGATGACTACGTTTACCCCTGAAGAGGTAGCTAGCCTGGCTGCTTCAATCTTGGCAGTCATGCCGCCAATTCCTTGGCGACTGGCAGTGTCGCTAGCTATGTGTTCGATTTCGGCGTCAATCTTGTCCACGCGGCGGATAAGTTGTGCTTGTGGATTGTAATGTGGGTCAGCAGTGTACAGGCCGCCAATGTCCGTGAGCAGTGCCAGAAGGTCAGCATCAATCAGATTAGCCACCATGGCAGAAAGGTTATCGTTATCCCCGAATTTGAGTCCTTCAATCTCGTCAATGGCGACAACGTCATTCTCATTGACAACACAGATTATTCCAAGCTCAATGAGGGCCAGTAAGGTATTACGGGCATTGAGATAGCCACTACGGTCACGGAGGTCTTCCTTGGTGAGCAATGCCTGAGCTACGGTTATATCGTGTTTACTGAAAAGTTGTTCATAGGTGTACATGAGGTGACTTTGCCCCACCGAAGCCAGTACTTGTTTGAAAGGAATGTTCTTGCGTTCTGGAACTGCTTTAAGCTTCTGCCTTCCCGAGGCGATAGCCCCTGAAGAGATTATAACCACCTCCTTTCCCTGGCGGTATAGTCGGGCTATCTGCTCTACTAAACTTGACATAACATGTAAGTCGAGATGATCGGTGCTCGAGGTAAGGAGGCTCGTGCCGAATTTAGCCACTATGCGACGGTAAGCCATGGGCATAAATCTAGCAGTTTTCGCTTATACTGACAACCCAAGTAAAGGTGAGGCAAATCCTTCAGACTACATACAACAATAATGGCAGCGATGAGTATTGCTGCTGCGAATCTGAGGCGTGTGTCAGTGCTCTCTAGGTCAGGCTTTAGATGATTTAATTCACCCCCCTTCCACGAATTACTGGAGCAAGCTATAATATGAGGCAAAGTAGGTTTGGCGACTAAAACTGGTAAACACATTGGTAAAATTCACTTTTAAGTGTTGGCGTTGGCTTGGGCTCCATCTCAATCACATACTGTTCATATTTTTGACGGGCTGTTACCAAGGTTTGGCGCCGAGTGCCAGTTCGGTGTCAGCATGAATAATGAGTATAAGCCAAAGATAAACCTGCGCAAGTCCGTCATTGTGATACTTCTCGCTATTGTTCTCATGGCAGTAGCTGGGTGGCTTCTATCTCATGAGAACTTTAATCAGATGTTTAAAGCTATCCAGGGTGCTAATCATTCGCTTGTCGCATTAGCCATAGCCATATATTTTCTCAGCGTCGCGGTTTGGGCTGCCCGCTGGCAAGCGGCACTTTCGTTCATAAACCATAGAATAAGGTTCGTGGTTCGTTACCTGGTTATTTGTGCAGCCATTTTCCTGAACAATATTACTCCTGTAGCACGTGTTGGTGGCGATCCATTCGGAAGAATTTATATGGTGCATAAGATAGAGAATATGAACTATTCGTCTGCCATGGCTTCCCTAATTGGTGAGCGCGTTCTTACTCCTTTGATTGTTGTCTCGTTTTTAATGGGGGGCTTGCTTTTGCAATTTGGCAAGGGGTCACTCCAGCTCAGCTTGATTATCATAGCAGCATGGGTTTCAGCCGCTCTCGGAACAGTCTTTATTCCCCGCCTCCTTCTAAGGAAAAGGATTGCAGTCAAGGGTTTAAGCAGCATTATAAGCCGTGTTCTCGGTTGGTTGGGAAAGGGTGGTAATGCTCATGAAATAATAGAAGGAATTGAGGCTTTTTATTCATATTCTTATGCTACAATAGACAGGTGGAAGAAAGTATTGTTGGTAGGGAGTTTGACGTTATTAATTGGGGCACTTGACGTTTTTCGGCTTTACACCATATTTGTAGCCTTGGGCTATTATCCCAAATTTTCCGTCCTTTTAATTGCTTCCTCGCTTCCAACTATAGTTGGTCTTATTCCATTTCTACCAGGAGGCTTAGTCCTTATTGAGGGGGCATTAATTTCGGTTCTTGCCTTTCTTGGTGTTCCTCTAAATCTGGCGATGGCAGCAACAGTGATTGAGCGAGGAATCTCGTTTGTTCTGAGTACTATAGTAGGGGCTGTAGTCTTCTCCTATCTGGGGGTCAAGATGGCAGCAAAACCCGAAGTTCAACAATAAGCAAAGATGCGTGTAGCATTAGTTGGTGACCATTATTATCCTGATATAGGTGGTGCTCCTCAGTATGCTTTCGAGCTAAGCCTTCAGTTGGCTAAGTTGGGTATAGAAACCGTGGTAATCACGCATGCGCATCCTGGCCAATCTGAAGAGGAAGAAATTGGCGGGGTTAAAATTAAAAGAGTGAAAGGTTTGGTGCTGAATAAACTCCACTGTGCTGCCTCACCGTTAGTTTTTAACCGCTGCCGTGAATATATCCTGGATGGGAAGTTCGATGTGGTCCATGGGCTGGACATTTATTCTCCTATGGCGCTGATTGTGATTCCTTTTGTGCACAGACACAGAATCCCTTGTGTCCTGACCTGCCATACAGTGATGGACTCATTTTTTTCAATATTCCTGCAGCGTCCCATGGGATTGGCACTCAGGAGGACTGATCGCCTGATAGCTGTAAGCCAGGCGTCGGCGTGCTTCTGCCGTTCGTTGGGCTGCCCTGAAAAAAGGATAACCGTTGTCCCAAATGGTGTTGACCTATCATGTTTCAATGGGGAAGTAGATGCTTTCGCAATGAGAAAGGAACTGGGTATTGGTGACGAGCCTCTTGTAGTGACGGCGTTGCGTCTCGTCAGGCGGAAAAGCCCAGAACTGCTCGTATCTGCCTTTACCAGGGTATTGGAAGTCGTTCCAGACGCAAAGCTGGCTGTCGCTGGCTCCGGTCGGCAAAGAGAGAATTTATCTCGCCAAGTCAATAGCATGAATATTGCCAATTCAGTATTCATGGTGGGGGGACTGGCAAAAGAGAAAGTCGCTCAACTCATGGCAGCAGCTGATGTTTTTGTTTTACCATCTAAAATGGAATCTTTCGGGCTGGTGTTGCTGGAGGCTTCGGCTACAGGTGTGCCGATAGTATGCTCAAACGCAGGCGGAGTTCCCGAAGTTTTTCAGGATGGTTTCAATGCGCTATTGTATCCTCCAGGAGATGATATCGCTATGGCAAAGGCAATAGTTCGTCTGATTCAAGATAGGGAACTAGCAAAGACTATTAGCGCAAACGCCGTGGCAACCTCTAGGAGATTTACCTGGGAAATAGCTGCCAAGCGGACACTCCGGGTTTATGAAGAAGTGTTACAAGAGAATGCCTCAAGTTGCTCTCACTATTGACGTTGAGCAGGATGCTCCACCCATTCTCAGCCTCCTCAAAATGAGATTCTGCAAGGCATTCGCCTACCAGAGTGCCTTTCGGCTTCAGGGAAAATGAGAAAGTTAGAAGACATAACTGGAGCGTCACTGGAGGGCTTACTCTGGCTCCCTGGAGAAAGTAAAGTATATTCAGAAAAGGAGTGAGCTTTGCTCAAGAGATATCAGGAAGACTTGTACATATACACGATAAATACTTACTCGCCTAATATCTGAAGAACAATCTTTCTGGATCTAGGACGATTATCAAAATCTACGAACACTATCTGCTGCCAGGTGCCCAGGGTTAATCTCTTGTTCGCTAAGGGTATTGTCAGTGAAGCTCCCAGTGTGGAGGCACGCACGTGGGAATGGCCGTTCCCATCTCCCCAGGTTTTGTTATGCTCATAAGGAATACTCTGGGGTATAACCCTGTCCCACATATTCTTAAAATCGGAAACTAGATTTGGCTCGTACTCTATAGTGGTTATTCCTGCTGTTGAACCGACTACAAACAAAGTGGCTATTCCGTTATTAACCCCAGATTCCTCTATCTGTTTTGCCACCTGAGAGGTTATATCAATAATGTCGCAGTTACCTTTCGATTGAATGCTGATTTCCCTGGTTTCTACGGTCATGTTTTCGCCTCCTTCCGAAGGGATTGATTCGTCCTGATTGATTGGGGCTTGCAATGACAGAGTGGGTGGTCATATCCTTACCTCTCGCCATATTATATCGTCTAACTCAAATACAGGTCCATCACGACATACCTGTTTTAGCCCTTCGTTCGTATTTATGGTGCAGCCATAGCAAGCTCCAAAGCCACACCCCATCCTCACTTCAAGGGAAACCTGACATTTCTTCATTTTGAGATTGTTTTGCTTCTCACTCTCACCTTTTACCTCTCCCTTCAAGGGAGAGGGATTAAGGGTGAGGACCATCGCCTTATACATAGCCACTGGGCCACAGGCATATATCTGGTCAGCCCAGTCTAAGAAATCAGGCAGAATATCTGTAATCATGCCTCTCTTGCCCCTGCTGCCATCCTCGGTGACGGGAATAAACTGGATTGCGCCGTCACTGCCATCCGCCAGCAGGCAGCCATTAGGATAAAGCTGAGCAGCAGTGCTCGCGCCATGGATTAGAGTTATCTGGTGCTGTGCCGAAGCATGATGCATCAAGAAAACAAGCGGAGCAATGCCAATTCCCCCCGCTACCAGCAGCAAGTTCTTGGATTCTGGCCCGACAGTAAACCCCTTGCCCAGAGGGCCTAGGACGTCCATTTTTTCGCCTGCCTTTCGCTGTGCCAGCCAGATGGTGCCTTTGCCCGCTACCCTGAACAGGAGGGCAATCTCTCGGGATGAAACCTGATGAACGCTGAAAGGGCGGCGTAATGTAAAGTCTCCACACCGCACTGTGATGAATTGCCCTGGCTGAGCCGTCGCTGCTATATCTGGCGACTCAATCCACATGAGGTGTATGCCAGGCATGACCTCATCATTAGAACTAATGGTGCATAGGGTTTGTTTCATGCTAAAGCCCGAACGGAATCTTGCGAAATCCTAATTTCTAAATTCTAAACAAATCCAAAATTCCAGATCTAAGCACCAAAACTTATTTTGTTTTAAAGTTTGGTTATTAGTCTTTGATATTGTTTAGGATTTATCATTGTTGCCCGGTTATTTTGCATTATTTTTCCTCTTCAGATACTCTCTGAGTGGTTGAATGCTAAAGATTTGGCTACTATTTGCTAGTGCTCCTATAGCTACCCGAGCGGTATCTAATGAGGTGAAACAGGGTATCCTCTTTTCTGCCGCGGCACGCCTGATATCCAATCCATCCTTTAGGGGAATGCGCCCTCCCGTGATAGTATTAATCACTCCGCTCACAGAATTATCTTGAATAACATCAACGACGTTAGGATGCCCCTCGCTTAGCTTCTTGGTCACCATTTTTACCGGGATCCCCATAGATTTAATCATCTCTGCGGTCGCCTCGGTGGCGTAGAGCTCGTAGTGAAGGCCATGCAATTGCTTAATCAGAGGCTGAGATTCAGCTTTATCCTTGTCGGCAATGCTAAGCAGCAGACTGCCTCCTTGAGGCAGCATCAATCCAGCAGCTAAAAGTGCCTTAACTAAGGCTGCCTCGAAGCTATAATCAATCCCCATAACCTCGCCCGTAGATTTCATCTCAGGGCCAAGGTAGCTATCTACTCCAGTCAATTTGGACATAGAGAAAACGGGAGCCTTTATACCTACCAAGTTTTGTCTCCTCCATAGGCCCCCTTCATAGCCTTGCTCCTTGAGGCTAATCCCTGCCATGACCTTAGTGGCAATTCTTACCATGGGCACGCCAGTTACCTTGGAGATAAAAGGCACGGTTCGGCTGGCGCGGGGATTTACCTCAAAAACATATACCGTTGAGCAACCATTTTCCCTCATGATTACCATCTGGACGTTCATCAACCCTTTAATTCCCAGAGCCAGTCCGATTCTGGTGGTGTAATCCACCATGGCATATACTTCGTCTTGAGTGAGATTGATTCCCGGGTAGATAGACAAGGCATCACCGCTATGTACGCCAGCTCTTTCAATATGCTCCATCACGCCAGGAATAAGAACCTTTTCCCCATCGCAAATAGCGTCTACCTCGACTTCTTTACCCTGGAAGTATTTATCAATAAGCACAGGATGCTGGCTGTCCAATTCCAGAGCTAGTGTCAGGTAGCGGATTAACTCAGATTCGTTGTATACGATTTCCATAGCCCTGCCCCCTAGGACATAGCTAGGGCGAACTAAGACAGGATAGCCCAGATTCCTGGCTACATTTAGCGCCTCTTCAATGGATGTTACTCCAGCCCCTGGCGGCTGAGGAATACCTAATCTGTCCAGGAAATCTTCAAAGCGATGACGGTCTTCAGCAATGTCTATAGCCTCGGCACTGGAGCCGAGTATTGGCAAATTGTTGCGAGCTAAGATTCCGACCAGATTGATAGGTGTTTGTCCACCGAGCTGGACAATAGATGCCGGAGCAGAGCCGTTGTTACTCTCATTCTCGAGTATATCTCGGATGCTTTCATCATCTAACGCTTCGAAATAGAGGCGATTACTGGTGTCAAAATCCGTGGAAACTGTCTCGGGGTTAGAATTGACCATGATGCTCTTTATTCCTGCCTCTTGAAGCGCCCAGGCTGAATGGACGCAGCAGTAGTCAAACTCAATTCCTTGCCCGATGCGTATAGGTCCGCTGCTGATAACCACAGCTTTTTTCTTCCTCAAAGGCAAAGCCTCGTTCTCTTTTTCATAGGAGCTGTAGAAATACGGGGTCTCAGCATCAAATTCGGCAGCACAGGTGTCAACCATCTTGTACACCGGGCGGATTTGCCATTGGTGGCGAGCTTGTCTTACCTGTTCCGGCAACCTATCAGCCAAAGTGCCCACTTGCTCATCGGAAAAGCCGAGCCTCTTCGCCTCCCATAGAAGCTCCGGTTTCAAAGGTTCGGAAAGAAGCCTCCTTTCCATGTCCACGATATTCTGGAATTTATAAATAAACCAAGGGTCTATTCCAGTGATCTGGGATAGCTCTTCGGGCGTGGCTTCCCTTCGCAGCGCCGCCATAATCGCCCATAGTCTTAAGTCGTTAGGGTGAAGCGGATAGGAATTAAGCCCCTTCCCTTTGCTCCAGCTGGGGTCTTCCCAGAGCAGGGTGCGCTTGCCGAATTCCAGGGAGCGCACTGCCTTTTGTAAAGCAGCCTCGAAAC
>JAGHCA010000079.1 GCA_021160725.1 Dehalococcoidia bacterium
AGTCCAGTTTTCATATTTCTTCATCTCCAGATCATCAACGTTGATATTAAGAAGTTCCAACGCCTTTTTAATGTACTCAGTATACCCGTAGTTCAAAAACTGTATAGTATGTCTTGGACACCGCACACTTTTTCCTTGACAATGCGACTGGGGTGGGGTACATTCAGTAGGTAATTCCTAAAATAACGCTGGGGGTCACGAATTTATGTCTACACTTTTTTTAAATAGGAATGCGGTTAACACTCTGATTAGAATGGCAGATGTTATCAATGTGGTTGAAGAGGCCTTCAGGATATGGGGTGAGGGTAAGGGAAACATGCCAGCCAAAGCATATTTACCCGTGGAGCATGGTGATTTTAGGGCAATGCCTGCTGCCTTACCAGGGTGTGCCGGGATTAAATGGGTAAATGCACATCCTCAGAATCCATCTCGTAATTTGCCTTCGGTTATGGCCACCATGATCTACAATGACCCGGAAACAGGATATCCACTGGCAATAATGGACGCTACCGAAATCACAGCCTACCGAACCGGGGCCGCAGCGGCTATCGCCTCCAAGTATCTGGCGCGACGAGATTCGCATACAATTGGAATTATCGGAGCTGGCTGTCAAGCATACACACAGATATTAGCGCATTCCGAGTTGTTTAGCCCCATCTCAATAAATGTTTTTGACATGTCTAAAGTTGCTGTGGATAGACTAATCAATTCTTTACCAGGATTTTCGATTAAATATTGTCCCATACAAGAGGCAGCGGCATCAGATATCATATGCACTTTAACCCCTTCTCGTGAGCCTATTATCAAGAAAGAGTGGATAATCGCCGGTACTCACATAAATGCGGTCGGTGCTGATGCACCAGGTAAGGAAGAATTGGACTCCTCAATACTTAAGGATGCAATTGTCGTTGTCGACGATCTCAAACAGGCAAGTGCCGGCGGGGAGATTAACGTTCCTATCCAGAAAGGTATCTATACTATTCGTGAAGTCTATGGAACACTTGCCGAATTAGTTACGGGCAAGAAAAAAGGGAGAGCAGATAATAAGGTTATTACTGTATTCGATTCCACTGGAATTGCTATCGAGGACATAGCTGTGGCAAAGTTACTCTTTGAGAGGGCTCAACAAATGGGTGGTTACCCATCGATTGACTTGATAGGAGCATGAGGCAGTGATGAATAAATCGCAATCAAATGGCAGATAAGAGTGGTGCGCCCAAGATCGGTCGTGATTGCTTTCTTGCATCCTGCCTGGGTTGCGAGTAAAATGCTCCTATGCAAGCTGCGAAATGGAACAGAATATTGGCAAGCCAGGAGGGGAAATATGTCTGACTCGTTTGACGTTAATGAGGTCCGTGCCCAGTTCCCGGCATTGGCACAAATTCATCACGAAAAAAGTCCCGTCGTTTTCCTTGACAACCCTGGAGGTACACAGGTACACCAGTCGGTCATCGACGCGACGACCGATTACTACTTGCATCACAACGCCAACGAAGGCGGGGCGTTCGCCACTAGCCAGCGTACTGACAATATCTTGCATGAGGCACACACCGCAGTGGCCGATATGCTGAATGCTGCGTCGCCTGACGAGATCGTCTTCGGTCCCAATATGACCACGTTGACCCTAGGCATCAGCCGGGCGTTGGCGCGTGAGATCGGTCCTGGGGACGAAATCGTCGTCACACGAATGGACCACGATGCCAATATTTCTCCTTGGCTGCTCGTGGCTGAAGACCGGGGGGCAACCGTTCGTTGGGCAGACTTTGACGTCGAAGACTACACGCTGGATATGGTGAGACTGAAAGGACTGATCAACGAAAAAACCAAAATCGTTGCCGTGGGCTATGCTTCCAACGCCACAGGCACCGTGCACGATGTAGCAACCATCGTCAATTGGGCGCACGAGGTCGGGGCACTGGCCTTTGTCGATGCCGTGCAGTACGCACCGCACGGGCCCATCGACGTCCAGGCGCTGGATTGTGACTTGCTTGCTATATCTGCCTACAAGTTCTTTGGTAGTCACGTGGGGGCGCTGTATGGCAAGTATGACTTGCTGGATCGGTTGCAGGCGTACAAGTTACGGCCCGCGCCTAATGAACCACCCGGCAAGTACGAGACAGGTACTCAGAATCACGAGGGGATCGCGGGTGTGTTGGCTGCTGTTAACTATTTGGCTGGGATCGGTGAAAAGTATGGCAGGGACTATGCGTATCTTTTTCCCAGCTTTTCGGACCGGCGATTGCGCCTCAAAACAGGGATGACCGTGCTCCGCGAGTATGACCACATACTGAGTAAAGCGATTCTCGACGAATTGGAGACGCTGCCTGGCGTCCGTATCCACGGCATTACCAACCGTGGCCGGTTGAAGGAGCGCGTGCCCACGGTATCATTTACGTGGGAAGGTCATCATCCGCGAGATGTGGCAGCTTACCTGGGTGAACAAGGGATCTTTGTGTGGGATGGCAATTATTACGCGTTGGCGGTCACCGAGCGCCTGGGCTTGGAGAGCCAAGGCGGTATGGTGCGCATCGGTGCAGTGCATTACAACACAGTGGAGGAGATACAACGATTGGGCGATGCACTGCGGGCGATGGCTTAACCAACAGGGACTTGACTGCATTGGGACTGACGTTGTGCACACCACGTGGTGGTAGGCACGATCGCTTGTGTTATCCCAGGCTACCGAGCACAATTCTTGACATATTAACACTGCAATAGTTTTTATACCTTACAAATTCCACGGACACCATACCACTCATGCCTACTACAAATCAGACACAGCTTGCCCTCAATAATATTTCTACACACGCGTTGACTACCTATAGACGAAATAGCAACATATAAGAGCAGAAGACGATTGAGAGTGAATCACGAGGAGGTAAGAGCAAGTCATTAGCAATAAACACAACAACACCAGAAGGGATTGTTTTAGCTGCTGATAGTAGACAATCCTATCGTAATCGTAAGGGCATGGCTCGAATCGGGAGCGATAATGCTTCTAAACTTTTTCAGTTGAATGAGAGAGTTGGTGTTGCTATAACCGGTTTAGCATTCTTACATGAAGATGGTGAGCTTAAGAATATAAGTAAGTTCGTTGAGGAATTTAGACGAACGAGCGATGTTGGCGACTTAGATGTGAGAGATATGGCTGAAAAACTGCACCGTCTTCTTGACCAAAAGTACAATTGGCGAGAACAGCTAGAAAACTATACGAAGGAGTAAAAACTGACCTTCAACGACAGGGTTCCGAAGTCGTAGAAGTCAAGAAAGGACAGTACGTCGTTAAATTTCGTTTCAAAGACCCCGACGGCAACCTAAAAGACGGTGTTGCTGGGATTGATATGATAAATCTTCTCGTGGCCGGTTATAACAATGACGGCTCGCATGAAGTCTATATCTGTAGTATTCCAGGTGAGGTCCAGAAAAGACGCGACAGCAAGGAGAGAGGAAAAGAGCATGGAGCTTCCTGGATCGGTCAAATGGACGTTATCTCAAGGATTATTCTCGGCTTCGATGGTCGAATAAGAAACGTAAAATTTGTTAACGAAGCTACTGCAAAGCTTGGGGCAGAAGAAGTAAACAAACAGCTTAGAAACCTGGAGTATGTTATTCAATGGGGGACAATGACGCTTCAGGACGCCACAGATTTTTGTACCCTGATGATTCAAACCACGTCAGCCATTCAGTGTTTTTCCGATGGCATTACTGCTGATCCCGGAGATATGCCTGGTGTTGGTGGTTCTGTTGATGTAGCAGTAATCACACCTGATAAAGGATTTGTTTGGGTAAATAAAAAGAAGCTAAGAGTTGGGGACAATGAAATAGACCTAGACAAAGAGCCTGAGTTAAAAAGGATGTCCAAATGCCGGGGGCACCACACCAATTAGGACTGCTGTAAATCGGATACTATCTCAAAATAACCACTTAAATGATAAACTAGGTTAAATAGCAAGAGGTAGCCATGGCAAATATCAAAATGGTAATCGATAGTATCAGGGTAAGCTTGATGAATAATCAAAGGGTAGTCATCCTGAAAGAAAAAGAGGGCGAACGGTATCTACCGATCTGGATTGGTCCTGCTGAAGCAGACGCTATTGCTGTGAAGATTGAAGGAGTTCCACTATCGAGACCTTTGACTCATGACTTTACATGTGCAGCAATTAATGCCTCAGGCGGCAGTCTTCAATCAGCTATTATTGGACAAGCTTGAGGACGATACTTTCTATGCCAAAGTCGTTCTGCAGACTAATAAAGAGCAAAAGGAAATAGACTGCCGACCTTCTGATGCACTAGCCATGGCTGTATGAGGAAACGTGCCTATATTTGCTGATGAAGAAGTACTAAAGCAAGCAAGCATAGTTTTGACAGAAGAAGAATCCGTTGAGCAGAGGGCAAGCAAAGGACATCTCGATGTATTCTCCAAGACTGCCCAAGATATCCTTGCCGCATCCGAAGCCGAAGCGAGACACCTGCATCATGACTACGTGTGTACGGGGCATCTTTTGATGGCATTGGCAAAGAAAGCAAACACGGCGACCAATATTATGAAAAATGCAGGTGCCAATCCGAAGAGGATTCAAAAAGATCTGAAAGCTCAGATGAAAAAAGAGCATGCCGTTGTGGGCGGTGGAATTGGCCTAACCTCCGTTGTTAAGGAAGTAATACAAACATCGATTGACGAGGCAAAAAAGCTAGGCAGCGAAGAGGTTCTTCCTGAACACATTCTTCTAGGTTTGGTGTGCACCAGTGATGGCATGGCTGCCAATAAGCTCAAAAACTTGGAAATCACTCCGGAGATAATATATTATGGAACTTGCCCGACTACATAAGTAGTCCTCAAGTCCTATGACAATTAGGTTTACTGCAAACTAGGCATTATATCTCCAGAATACAGGTAAAAAATCAGCGGTCCGGGCAGAGTCTTGCACAATCCTCGGTATTGTTCAATCTCAGTGTATCCAACAAAGAGTCAGAAAGTTACTTCTATACAAGATGCTTTGAAGCGAGTAGATTAGCGACGAACATTTCCTCTCGGATATGGGCGAATAAACCTATTGTTTGACAGAGATGCAAAATGGTTCGTGAAAAGTTGGACTTTCTTCAAGGACTGGATATAGTCGACGATTCCGTTATCAGCCCACTTGTGAAGACTTTTTTATCGATTCCGAGAGTGAACGTATCTGGTCATTCGTAAGGCGTCGAAGCGCTTGACGGACAAGCTTTGCACGCGTTCGTTGGGGCTCCTCCAATCTGGGTCACACAGACTGATTAGAGGCTTTTCCAAACCCGCGATTAGATCTATGTGTAGGTCATGAAACTTCAAATCATTACTGGGCATGAGCGCCAATATGTTCACAGCCTGGCCTGCCTGCAGATGCTCCTTGATTTTTGTGGCTACATACTTATTGGTGCTTCCGCCTTTTTCCTGTGCTCCTTGGTACTGATAGGCCTTCAGCCGAGTTTTGAAGTCCTGTTCTCTGCGTATGCCGATGTATTTTACTTCATCCTGAACCTCAAAAGCATAGACCACCTTTTCCGCAGGGTATAGCTTGAGTTGGAACCCTAACCCGCTTTTCACATTCGTGCTGATAAACCACCGCCCAGCTTCTTGGAATCCACACGAAGCCAGTTTAGCCTTTTTCACCTTACTCATCAATATCACCCAGAAAAGACGTATTGAGGAGGGCAACCAATGGCCGCACATTAGTGTAGGGCTTTTCCTCTGTTCCGTCAAGGTAACAATGTAGATACTTGCGCAAAGCAACTACTTTCCGCGCCTGGACTCTTACCAGATGGCAATCGGGATGCCGCGCCTTAAGATAGATAGCCACTATTAGCCAGGCCAAGCCGGTAGGCTCAAAGACAATGACTGGGTTAGATCCATCCCTGAAGATCCGCTCTTCCAGCTTGCTGAGTCCCTCTGGCGTGGTCTGGAAGGTAAGGCCATCACACATCTGTGCTCGCTCATCCAGGCAACGTACCTTGTGTTCTCCGGCTCCAGCCAGGTCAATACCGACACTTTTGATCATTGTATCTTCTCCTTTCTCAATATTCGGGCCCCGCAGTAACGAGCCGGTTCCCTTTCCCATGCTTGTAACATAATACGGAGCTATCTACTAGCGACACTCCAATTTCCTAAAGCGGGTCTCGTTATAAGGACCGGCAGGCAATCTAAACGACGGGGCAGCTTCTGGCTCCCCAGCGAATTGTGCACCTCACCGGAACCCGTTAGTCTAATATTAACCCCCACTGAGACTGAAAAGCATCTGCTAGCTTCAGAAGTAATATACAAGCGTCTTGTAACTCCTTAACTCAATATTATGTCTTGGACGACGCAACTTGGTGAAATTACACGATAGCCTGTTCTGGTAACGCACCGCACAAACCATCACAGCGCGCTTTTATTGTCGCGAGGCTGGTTGGTTAGTCACTTTTTGGGACAAATTCTTTCACCCTTCTCTCAAACATCCCTCGTTCCAAAAGAACTTTTCTCTGGCATTTGAGGCATTTAAGACCGATGTCGGCGCCCACCCTCACCACTTCCCATTCATAGCTGCCGCAGGGGTGTGCTTTGCGCAGCCGGACTATGTCACCGAGCTTTATTTCTATAGTCATTGTGCTTGTTTAACCACCTTATGTTTCTAAGCAAAGCAAAGCAAAGAATCTAGACTCTTCCCCTTCGCTTCACTCAGGGTCAGGGGGACAAAAAAGAGGTCATTTAGCTTTCAGGTAGTCATTGATTTGGTTGCGGATTTTTTCAGCTACGCTTCTAGCCGCCTGGGCAAAATCCCTTTCCTTTGATGCATAAAGAATTTGCCTCGAAACATTGATAATCGCCTTCTCGCCACGGGCATCTACTCCATAGCCAACTGCTGAAGCCAGGTCTCCTCCCTGGGCGCCGATGCCGGGGATGAGCAAAAGCATTTCGGGGCAAATTGAGCGGACTTTCTTTAATTCCTCAGGATAGGTAGCCCCGACTACCAGGCCGATATTGTCATAAGTATTCCATTCTTTGGCTTTTTGAGCCACTGCTTCGTATAGTAGCGTGCCATTGGTGCAAAGGTTCTGGAAATCTGTGGCTCCTTGGTTTGATGTTCTGCATAAAATAAACACTCCTTTATCCTGATAGTTGATAAAGGGCTCTATGGAATCGAAGCCAAGGTAGGGATTGACGGTAGCGGCATCGAAGTTAAGAACTGAAAAGAGAGCCCTGGCGTAAGCCCTGGCAGTGTTACCGATATCGCCGCGCTTGGCATCACCAATTACAGGAATGTCGCCGGGGATATATTTAATGGTCTTCTCTAGGATAGCAGGTCCTTCGGTCCCTATGGCTTCATAGAAAGCCAGATTAGGCTTATAGGCACAGACCAGGTCGCAGGTGGACTCGATAATGGCTTTGTTGAATTGTAAAACATCCACCCCGGGCATAAGCTCCGGGTCGGGGTCGAGTCCGATGCAAAGCCAGCTCTTGTTTTTCCGGCTGGCGTTAAGCAATTTATCGCTGAATTTCATCGCCGTAACTTAGATAATAGCAGGAGATGGGCTAACATTCTACTATATTGAGAGGGTATTGTGATGTTAGTTTTGTCAAATGTAGTGTAGTTGCCCAATTTATTGAGCTCGCTCTTTAAGGGTGGCTGAGGAAGTTAATAACCCCCTTTATCCCCCTTATCTTAAGAGGGATATTAAAGGTGAAGAAGAGAGTAATTTAATCTTGGGGAATGTCACAGAGGAAGGTCCTCATCTTGAGGAGTGATAGGGAAGTTTTCGAAAATTCTGCTCTTTAGATAAATTAGATTTCCCCTCTTAAGATAAGAGGGGAAAGGGGAGTTATGAAGCAGAGCCCAAATTCTATTGGGCTCTCTCCTCTATCATTGCGAGGCTTGTCCCGCGCGGAGCGATGGAACTAGGAGAAACAATCTACTCGATGGCATGGGATTGATTCTCTTCGCTCATAATGACCGAGGAGAGGCGGCTCAGAATGACATGGCTCTTTGCCTTTATTCGTGTTAAAGGCTACAATAGGGGCATGCGCAACATGCTTGCTGAGGCATTGAAAGGCCATGGTGCCGACTATATCGAAATCCATTTTGAGGAGAGCCAGGCTACCAGTATTGTCTATAGAGGGGAGAGGCTGGAGGAGATAAGCCGGACTCGTAGTTCGGGTGGAAATATTCGTGCTTTAGTCCGGGGTAGCTGGGGATTCGTCAGTTTTAATCGTCTTGATGGACTGCGGGACAAGGTAACTCTGGCGGTGGAGGAGGCGAGGTTAGCCAGCAGAGAACCATTTAAACTTTTCCCCACGGAGCCTGTAGTGGAGACGGTGATGTCGCAATTAAAGAAGGATGCCACAGCCATACCACTGGCAACCAAGAAAGAGCTTTTAGATGGTTGCAATGATATTATGTTAAGTAGCCCCAAGATTCAAAGCACAAGAATCAATTACCGTGATGTCGGGAGGCAACGTATTTTCGCCAATTCTGAAGGTAGCTACATAGAACAAGCTAAAACTGACCTTGCTTTGCGACTGACAGCCGTAGCTTGTGAAGGTAACGAGGTCCAACAGGCGGGGCTGAGCCTGGGAAGCAATGGCGATTTTGCTGCCGTGGAGGGGTTACATGAGCAGGCCAGGGAAATAGCGAGGCGTGCCACAGCACTTCTTTCCGCCCCTCAGGTAAAAGGTGGAGAGTATACTGTAATTTTAGACCCTGTTCTGGCCGGAGTCTTTGCTCATGAAGCCTTCGGCCATTTATCCGAGTCCGATTTTGTATATCAAAATGACAACCTGCGGCAAATCATGGTCCTGGGGAAAAAATTTGGCGATAAGCATCTCAATATCGTTGACGACCCGACAATTCCTAATTTAAGGGGGAGTTATAAATATGACGATGAAGGGACACAGGCAAGGAAGACCTACCTTATTCGTGAAGGCGTTCTGGAGGGAAGGCTGCATTCCCGGGAAACAGCGGCTAGGATGGGGGAAATAGCTACGGGGAATGCCCGAGCCATTAATTACCTCTTTCCCCCCATAGTGCGAATGAGCAATACTTTTATTGAGCCAGGCAGCACTTCGTTCAAGGAGATGCTAGGCGACACTGAGGAAGGCGTCTATGTTAAGGATTGGTATGGTGGGACGACCAGCCTGGAGATGTTTACCTTTTCTGCTGGAGAAGCTTACATGATTCGTCAGGGACGATTGGCAGAGTTATTACGCCCCGTAGTGCTCACTGGCAATGTTTTTACTACCCTGCAAAATATAGATGCCATAGGCAATGACCTGGAGATGAATCAGGGTGGTGGCTGTGGCAAAGGAGGGCAATATCCGCTGCCCGTTTCTAACGGGAGCCCACATATAAGGATTCGCCATTGTGTAGTAGGAGGAAGATAGCGAATAAAACTCAAATTCCAAACAAATGGCACCGCTTGAGAAAATAAATAAAAGAGTAAAAGTCAAAATGCAAAATGACAAAGCAAAATACAGGACAAACCCTAAGCACTAAATACGAAATCCTAAACAAATTCCAATGACCCAAAATCAAAATTCGAAACACTATGATCTGGAGGAGAGAACTTTGCAATTTGCAAAGTCCATTCTCGGTTTTTGCATGGGTTTGCCCAAAACACTCATTTGTGAAGAAATCGGGAGACAACTAATACGCGCAGCAACCTCGGTCGGAGCAAATTATATAGAGGCGAATGAAGCTCTGGGTAAGAAAGATTTCGTGATGAGAATTAAGATATGCCGTAAAGAGGCCAAAGAATGTGGGTATTGGTTAAAACTTGTAGAAGTGGGCCATCCTGATTTAGGAAAAGAACGAGAGATACTGCTTAGAGAGTCTACAGAATTGATGAAGATATTCGGTTCGATATTAACAAAAAGCCAGTAGTTTTGGATTTAATTCTTTGAGATTTGATATTGTTTAGGTTTTAGGTATTAGGGTTTAGAATTTATGATGGAAGGTCTTTTAGAGGTTCTCTGCTCTGCTCGGGAAAAGGCTGAGCAGGCTGAAGTTTTCTCGCTTGTTTCTCGGACAGTGTCGGTACAATTTGAAGCCAATGAACTGAAGCAAATTCAGACCAAGGAGAGCAGCAGTCTCGCCTTGCGGATTTTCAAAGAAGGTAGAATTGGCTTTGCCACGGCTGGTGGGGAATGTGATTTGGACACTTTGGTTGACATGGCTGTGGAAACCTCTCAATTTGGCAGTCCAGCCAATTTTCAATTTCCTCCCCGATTCCATGGGGACTCTTCGAAAGTGTGCATCTTCGATGCTAAAGTAGGAGATCTGGCTAAGGAGAGGATGATTGATATTGGGAAAGAGCTTATAACTAAGGTCAGGGGACATACCCCTGATATTCTTTGCGATGTTGAAGTAACTAAGAGGACAAGTTCCATCTCCTTAGTTAACTCTCAAGGCGGTGAAGGCAGGTATGACAAGAGTTTTTTGGGTTTTGGATTGGAAGGCATTGTCGTACGAGATACAGACATGCTTTTTGTGGGTGATAGCGAAAGCTCGTGCCGTTTTGATTTTATCGGGATTAATGACCTGGCTGATAGGGTGATATGGCAACTGGAAATGGCTAAGAAAAAAGCTACCGTATCCACCAAGCTGCTGCCGATAATCTTCACACCCAGTGGAGTAGCTAGTGTTTTAATAAGCCCTATAATGCTGGCGTTTAATGGCAAAACAGTCCTCGAGGGAGCTTCGCCTTTAAAGGATAAGCTGGGGAAGCAAGTTTTTGACAAAAAGCTGAGCTTATGGGATGATGCTACCGTAGCTTTTGGAGTAGGAAGTTATCCTTTTGATGATGAGGGAGTGCCCAGTCAGCATCTACCGCTTATTACAGATGGCATAGTGACGAATTTTCTTTATGATTTACAAACAGCAGCTTTGGCCGGTACTCAGAGCACAGGTCATGGACAGAGAGCAGGTGGTGGTTTCCCCCGCCCAGGTATAAGCTCTCTTACTTTAAACAGAGGAGACGTTTCTTTTCAGGCGATGGTGGAGGATATGAAAGAAGGGTTAATTGTGGAGCAGGTTATCGGTGCTGAGCAGGGTAATGTTCTGAGTGGCGATTTCGGTGGCAATGTGTTACTGGGATATAAGGTAGAGAATGGTGAGATAGTAGGGAGAGTGAAGGACACCGTGATTGCTGGCAATGTGTATCAAGTGCTAAAAGAGCTTCTGGGCATAGGGCAAGAAACAAGGTGGGTTGGCGGGATTTTGCAAACTCCTTCTTTATACTGCCCTCGTGTCTCGGTGACAACAAAGGGGAGCTAAGATGTATATGAAAGATGTGATAAAACTTTACAAGAGGCCACGTCCCAGGAGTTGTTCCCTGTTTGCCTCCTGGCCGGGCATTGGTGATGTTTCCCTAACAGCAGCGAAGTACCTTGTAGACAAGCTAAAAGCTGTGGAAATAGGAGAGATCGAACCTATTAACTTCTTTGAACCAGTGGGTGTTACAGTCAGAGACAACGTGGTTGAAAACCCTCGTTTCCCTGAGAGCAAATTTTATTACTGGCAGCCCCGATACAATCGGGATAAGGGCTTGCTGATTTTTGTCGGTGAAGAACAGCCTGCTTTCAAAGGATATGAGCTAGTTAACTATGTTTTGGAAGTAGCACAAAGGTTTAAAGTGGCCAGGGTATATAGTTGTGCTGCAGCGGTAACACGCGTCCACCATAGTGAAGAAATGAAGGTTTGGGGAGCAGCGACGACTTCTAAATTAGTTGACGAGTTGAATAAATATAATGTGGTGCTTAGAGGTAATCTTCGCATTGCTGGATTGAATGGATTGATATTGGGAATGGCTAAGGAAAGGGGGATGGAAGGCATTTGCTTGCTGGGCGAAGTGCCAGCATATGCTACACAAATAACCAATCCTAAAGCCTCCCTTGCTGTGCTTGATATCCTGACTAAAATGCTAGACATTACAGTTGATTTGACCGAACTTGGCCATCTGGCTGAGCAAGTGGACGAGGAGATGGATAAGATAGCGAAGAGGGTTACGGCTGAGTTTATTGACCAGTTCACCGAGCCCATTTGGGAGCAGGATGAGGAAGAGGAGTGAGGCGGTTGTTAGGCAGTGATTTTCAATTGACCGACAAAGGTAGATGTGCTACCATCGGGTTAGATGTTAGCTTTAGCTCAACTTTATGAGGAAATTGCAGCTTGCCAGGATTGTCAACTAGCTAAGCATCGGACTAAGGTGGTACCTGGTGAGGGAGCTGAGGATGCGAGCTTGCTGTTTATTGGTGAGGCGCCGGGGTGGCACGAAGATCAGCAAGGACGTCCTTTTGTGGGCCCGGCCGGGCAATTTTTAGAACAACTGTTAGCCTCAATTGGCTTACGGCGGGAGGAAGTTTATATTGCCAATGTGGTCAAGTGCCGTCCTCCCCAAAACCGTGAGCCGTTACCAGCGGAGATACAGGCTTGCCGCAAATGGCTCGATCGTCAAATAGAGATAGTTCAGCCCCAAATGATTATTACTCTAGGGCGTTGTTCTCTAGCGCGGTATTTTCCCAATGAGAGCATAAGCAAAGTTCATGGAAAGCCACGAAAGGTGGAAGGGGTCATTTGTTACCCCATGTATCATCCTGCGGCAGCTCTCCATCAAAGCTCTCTACGACGAATCATTGAAATGGATATGCTCAAGATTCCGCAGATATTGGCTCAGGGCAAAGAACTGCTTCAAGATGAAGTTGAATCTCAACAATTGCGCTTCTTTTAGGATTGTGTCTTGATGAAATTAAGAAGAAAAACCACGGCAGCACATAAATTGAGAATCATCCCTCTTGGCGGATTAGGTGAGATCGGGAAGAACATGATGGCATTGGAATATGGCAATGACATCATTGTCATTGATGCTGGGCTTATGTTCCCCGGTGAAGAGACGCCGGGAGTTGACCTGCTTATTCCAGATATTAGCTATCTTTTGGAGAGGCAGAAAAATTTAAGAGGGATAGTGATTACTCACGGACATGAGGATCACATTGGGGCGCTGCCTTATGTTTTATCTCGGATTGCCCCTCCCGTTTATGCTACCAAGTTCACCCGAGAACTGATTTCTGTGGAACTCAAGCAACGAGGAGTGAAAACTAAAGCCAAATTAAATGTAGTCACCCCAGGGAGCAAAATTGCACTAGGTAAGTTCATCATAGAATTTTTCTCTGTTTGTCATAGTATCCCTGACTCTGCAGGGTTGATAATTCATACCCCACAGGGCATTGTAGTGCACAGTGGTGATTTTAAGATTGATTATACCCCAACGGTTGGCGCGCCTACTAACTTCAGTCAATTAGCCGTACTAGGGGTGAAAGATGTATTGCTTCTTCTTTCCGACTCTACCTATGTTGAGCTTTCTGGATATACTCCCTCGGAGATGGTGGTTAGCGATACGTTGGACCGGATTATTAGTGAGGCAAAGGGGAGAGTAATCGTGACTACATTTGCCTCTCTTGTATCTCGAATTCAACAAGTGCTCGATGTTGCTGTTAAGCGTGATCGCCGTGTATTTATCACCGGCCGAAGTATGAAGGAGATAGTGAACATGGCGTTGAAAACGGGGTATCTTACTGCCCCCGCCGATGTTATTTGCCGTTTGGATGAGCTGAGAACCTTACCTCACCATCGAATCGTCATATTGAGCACAGGGAGTCAGGGCGAGCCTACCTCTGCCCTGGTGCGTATGGCTAATCGGGATCACCGAAGTCAAGTTAGGATAGTCCCCGGCGATACTGTGGTGATTTCAGCAACTTCTATTCCTGGCAACGAGGCGTTGGTTAGCAAGACTATAGACAGCCTTTTCCGTCAAGGTGCCAATGTAATTTATGACAGGCTAGCGCAAGTGCATGTCCACGGGCATGGTAGCCGGGAGGAGTTGAAGCTTTTGCTCAGTTTGGTTAAGCCTAAATTCTTTGTTCCTGTTCATGGGGAATATCGCCATTTGAGCTTGCATGCTAATTTAGCTCAAAGTATGGGTATACCAAGGGATAATATTTTTGTTCTTGAGAACGGGGACGTGCTTGAACTGGGGCAAGACTCAGGCAAGGTAGTTGCCAAGACACGTGTCGGAGTTAAATGTGTAAGCGGCTTGACAACAGGCGAACTGGATGATGTTGTGCTTCAGGACCGCAAATTGCTTTCACAAGACGGCGTTGTCGTGGTGACCGTTGCTATTGATGCTGAAAGTGGTAGGCTAGCTGGGAGGCCGCGCATTATGATGCGAGGCTTTGTTGATGGTGGGGAGGAACAAACACTGATTGAACAAGGCCAAGATGTGGTATTAGCTGCTTTAAATCATGATAGAAGACGTCTGAGTGAACCAGGCTTCGTTGATGCCAGAATGAAAGATTCTCTGAACAGATTCTTCTATGAACGAGTTCGTCGTCGTCCTGTTATCATTCCTGTGGTTGTGAAAGTAGGAAAAACCTAAAGTCGGGTGACAACGCGTGGAGGCATAACTCCGTGTCTAAAGCGAGAAGCAAGCCTCAGCCGAGGCAAAGAACAAAAGAAAGACGGTCTGCGGGGAAGCGCTTTTTCAACTTCGTCGCTTCGCCAGCGATACGAAGGCTTATCTTCAGTATCGTGATAATAGTCTTGCTGTATGTGCTATGGGAAGGGATATTCATATTGTTTGGTTGGGGTTTGATAATAATAGCCATCGCTTCAGGCTTCCTAATCTGGGTGATACGGCGAGGGGAGCTCTCTGTTGTGAAGCATCGATGGAATTGGGTTCTCGGGGGCATTACCATGGCTTTTGCGGTATGGGGAATTCTTGCTTTCTTTGCTCCTGGGGATGGGCTTCTCAATGAAGCAACATTGGGGGGTAGAATTGGACAAAGCATAATAGGTTCTCCCGATGTTGTGGGAGGGCTTCGGGTGGTCGGACTTGTTTTTCTGGGCGTTGTTCTTGTCATCCCCAGGAAGGTTTGGAATGCTCTCAAGCGTAGCTGGCGTGTTCTGGTCAGGGTTGTTTATCCTCGTCCTGAGACTATTCCTTCTCAGTTTACCCCACTTGAAACCATCTCTACTGGAATCGACTCTCCTGAAGCAAAGGCAATTGGTGAAACGGAGTCCTCACAAGGCGGGACCGCTCCGATTCCTTCTCCTCCTGCCTGGCGTTCTCAATACGAATCAATTATCACCCCTCGAGGGTGGCAACTTCCACCGATTGACATCCTGGATAAACCGGTTGAGGTGCAGTTAGACAAGGAAGATATTGACAACCGAGCCCGATTGATTGAGGAAGCCCTAGCTAGCTATGGTGTAGAAGCCAGGGTTGTACAGGTCAACATGGGTCCTACTGTGACACAGTTTGGTGTTGAGCCTGGATGGGACAGGAAATATAAAGAAATAAAAGAGAGGAGGAAGAATGGCAGCTATGAAACGAGGGTGGAAGAGGTTTCCAGAACCAGGGTAAGGGTAGAGCGTATCACTTCTCTGGCTAATGATTTAGCTTTAGCCCTGGCTGCTCCCAGCATCAGAATTGAAGCTCCTGTGCCCGGGAAACCGGTCATAGGCATTGAGGTTCCTAATACTGTGTTTGGCTCAGTTGCCCTGCGCAGTGTGATAGAGACCGCAGCTTTTCAGAAGATTAAAGCCCGCTCCAAGCTGGCTATCACTTTAGGGAAAGGTGCCGGTGGCGAAGCTGTAGCAGCCGACCTGACCAGGATGCCACACTTGCTTATTGCTGGAGCCACTGGCAGTGGCAAAACTGTTTGTCTTAACTCTATTATTTGCTGTTTGCTTCTGCACAACAGCCCCGATGATGTCCAGTTCATCATGATTGACCCCAAGAGGGTGGAGTTAGTGACTTTTAATAGCATACCTCATTTGCTTGCCCCTGTAGTGGTAGATGCTGATAAGGCGGTAAAAGCTTTGAGATGGCTTAATCTAGAGATGGATAATCGCTATCGGCAGTTTGCTCAGGTGGGAGCACGTAATATTGAGAGTTATAACAAAAATCGCTCACCTGGCGAACAGTTGCCATATTTAGTCCTCATCATTGATGAGTTAGCTGATTTAATGATGACGGCCTTCGACGAAGTGGAACATACACTTTGCCGGTTAGCTCAATTAGCTCGGGCTACAGGCATTCATCTCGTGGTAGCTACACAACGGCCTTCTGTAGATGTGGTTACCGGGCTAATTAAAGCCAACTTTCCTACCCGCATTAGCTTTGCTGTCACCTCTCAGGTAGATTCCAGAACTATCCTTGACCTGGTAGGTGCAGAGAAATTACTGGGCAGGGGAGACATGCTTTATATGCCTACTGAAACAGGTAAGCCTAAACGCCTTCAGGGAAATCTTGTTTCCGATGCTGAGATTGAGAGATTGGTGTATTTCTGGGGAAACCAGAGGCAGATTGAAATTAGCTATGTAGATTTTGATGAAGTGACTGAGCATCCCTCAAGCGGACGCATAACTGCTGCTCCCGACCCTCTTTTGGAAGAGGCAAAATACCTGGCACAAGAGCATAAACATATCTCTGCTTCTTTCTTGCAACGCCGTCTGCGCATTGGCTATCCTAGAGCTGCCCGCCTTATGGATGCACTGGAGCAGGCTGGCTTGGTGGAAACAGCTCAGCCCAAGCGAGACAGTTAAACCAGGCTGGTTGATCCTGGACCAATCCGATTGGAATTCAAAAAGCAAAAATAAAAATGCAAAATGACAGATAAAAATTCAAAAATTTTGCATTTTGAATTGTAATTTTGACTTTTGACCTTTAACCTTTGATTTTCTTTATGCGCCGAACTTATTTAGTTTCAAAGCGTTAGCCATGGCTAAGGGCATGATTTCCGTAGCCGGGAAACGTCCCATACCACCAGCAAGGCAAGCTTGTTCAGAGAACTCGGTGACATTATCAGAACGGCACCATTTGGACCTCAGCATGAAAGGGACTGGATGCCAGCTATGCATGGCTAATGTTGCTGGGGTAGAGTGGTCTCCGGTAATAACCAGGACCTCGGGATCTAAGCTGAGCAAGCTGGGAAGTGCATCATCAAGTTCCTCAATAGCCTGAACTTTTGCCCGGAAGTTGCCATCTTCACCTCTGGCATCGGTGTTCTTAAAATGGATGAAAAAAAAATCGTAATCGGCATAGTAGTGATGCAAGCTGTTCAGTTGCTCAGTTATGCTTTCACCACTCGGCAGCATCTGCATTCCCACCACCTTGGCTAGTCCCCGGTACATAGGATACGTGGCGATGGCTGCCGCCCTTAATTTGTAGATTTCAGGGATGGAGGGGATGTCGGGGTAACGAGAGAAGCCGCGCAGAAGCACCATGTTGGCGGAAGGTTCGTTTTGTAGTTGAATGCTTGCCTGGGATATGAAGTTGTTGACAATTTCCGCTGTTCTCTGTGCCTGCGGCGATAGAGGCTCTACCTTCTTAGGGACTAGCCCTGCCTGCTGGGGGTCTGAATCTGTCAGCTCGGGAGACAAGGCTTCGCCGCGGAGTATGAGCACAAATCTATGTTCTTTCACCGGCAGCACGGAAATCTCAGCTCCATCTATGGCTATATCGTTCAATAAGCGGCATAATTGGACGTTTTCGTCTGTGGAAAGCCGTCCTGCTCTCCTGTCGGTAATGATTCCCCTGTCATCAACGGTGCAGAAATTACCTCTGGCTGCTATATCGTCTGGCTTTAGTTCTAAATCTATCCCCAGAGCTTCCACGATTCCCCGCCCGATACTATATTTAATGGGGTCATAGCCAAAAATTGCCAGGTGTCCGGGCGCGCTTCCTGGCGTAATTCCCGGGCTTATCGGGTCAATAAGTCCACAAAGGGAGTCCCTGGCAATGCGGTTCAGGTTAGGCTTTCTGGCTGATTCCAGTTCTGTTTTAGCGGTTTCCGGATGAGGTAAACCTCCTACGCCGTCTAATATCAAGAATACTATTTTGGACGGTGATGTCCGTGATATTTTCTTCATGTGTTCAAATTCAATCATAGTGTGGCTATTTTAATCGGAAGTATGATTAAATTCAAGTTTGCCCCGATAGAATTGGGACAGTGGGGAAGGTTGCCTATTGCATAAAAACTTGTTTTCATGGCATATTGAAGTAATATAATTACAGGAGGTGATAATCTATGCCTAGCATACTGCATGGTAATTTAGGCCTGATCGGAGGAATAATCAGCCTCATCTTTGGTATCGTGGTACTGATTTTTCCTAAAATCCTCAATTATCTGGTGGGCATCGTCCTGATATTGTGGGGCGTGATAGCACTTATTAGCTATTTTGCTTAGCACCTAATAGAAAGGTTGCCGTGTCCCTTTTCATAGGGTTCCGAACGACTGTGGATGAGTCAGGGAGCCCCTGAAGGGCTCTGTTTTTCAGGGATAATTTCTTGGGCTGAGGCCGGGAATCCTTTTTGCGTGATTATCAGTATTGCCACTGCGATTAAGCCGTCTCAGGTCTGTCCTGTCTCTTCATTTTGTTGAAAGTGACAGCAAATTTGAATCTAAATTAATTGACAAATGAGAGGAATGGCTGAAAAAGCTTAATCCTTAGTATGGGGATGCACATCTGGACGTTTAATGGCTGTTTTGGGGTCTCTCAAACTGTAGTTTATCGCCTAGCTGAGGAATAGTACATTGCCCAATCCGTAGCAAAATGACTGATCTATCAGGTCACAACCCGATGGGCTATAACTGGGGTCGGATGTCAATAATGGACACGAAACCTTTCATGCTGCTACCAGCCCCGCATAGTAGCTCCGTGCATAAGCTGCAGGCGACAGG
>JAGHCA010000089.1 GCA_021160725.1 Dehalococcoidia bacterium
ACTCTTTCCTGGCGCTGGCCTTGAGATAGCTCTCCTTTATTACTTTGAGATACTCATTCCTTGAGTGCATATCCATCCTTTCCATGACCCGGTTTTACCTCCTTCACAGCAGTAGTAACCGGACCAAATCTTAATACCTTCGGTTAGATTTTTCGTGATTTAATAACTCCCCCTTGGGTTAGATTTTAGATGATTCAAATCGCCCCCTTGACAAGATTCAGGAAGTGTTGTATCATCATTTACGATGGTCGTTTCTGAATTAGGACTCGGAATAACAGTTGGAAGGGAAGAGGGGAGAAGTGAACTAACAAGCCCAAATTTTGAAGCCAAAATTTGGGCTTATTAAATTTAAACGAACCTACTAAAAAGAGAAGGAGGTATATGTCTATGAGATATTTTAATTCAGAAATTAGAAACTAGTAATAAATTTTCTAGGAAAGGGGCGTCAAATGAGAAAAGGAAAGTGCATGCTGCTTATAATGGTGTTGCTGTGTAGTGCTTCCCTGTCTCTTACGCAATGTGCTACACCTACTGAGCCTACTAACAGGCTAAATGTTGGATACCTTGCTTGTGTGGAGACCTTGGAGCTTGACGAGACTATAGGGTGGTATCCCATGGCGTGGACTTGGTGGCGACTGGTCTATGACCGAACGTTTCGTTATGGGCTGCCCCCAAACTATGCTCCAGAAGCTCAGTTAGTTACTGAGTGGGAAACCGAGGACCGTCAAACTTGGATAGCTCATCTTAACCCAGATGCTGTTTGGCATGATGGTGTTCCCGTGACAGCAGAGGATTTAAAGTTCACCCTTACAGATTTCTTTGAAGCAGAACCGCGTTGGAAGTACCCCAGTAGCGATTGTGAATCTGTAACTGTTATTAATGATCACACACTAAAATTTACTTTAAAGGCGGTACATGGTGATCCAGTTTATCCTCCTATGGCCGACTTACTAATAGTTCCCAAGCATATTTGGGAGCCCTATTTCCAGGCTTGTCGTGATGAAGGGAAACCTTTAAGCGAACATGGATATGATAATGCGGATGCCATTGGCTCCGGACCATTCAAACTGAAGGAGTTTAAACCCGGAGAATATCTGTGGTTGGAAGCACATGACGATTACTACGAGAGGCCATATGTGGATGAGGTGGTTCTCAGAGCTTATGGCACCGCTGATTCTCTATATGCAGCCTTGCAGTCTGGCGAAATAGACGTGATTGGGTATGGTGGGATTTCCCCATTAGCTTTGGAAGACTTTCAAGGCGTTGAGGGCATTGAGATATTAAGTTCACCTGGCGACATGATGAGTTGCATATCATTTAACCTTCATCAAGATTCGCCGCTGGGGAATAATAAAGCTGTAAGACAGGCATTCATGCATGCGATAGACAAGGATGCGATCATAGACATAGTATTTCGCGGATATGCAGAGGCGATAAATAGCCATGTGTATCCGGAGATGCCAGTTTACAATCCGGAATTACCATGGTACGGATATAATGTTTCGCAGGCTAATGCCATCTTGGATAGCGCTGGATACAATTGGAGCGGGGACTGGAGGTATTGCCCAGAGTACGGTAAGCTTTCCTTTGAGCTTATGATTAACTCAGATGATCCTATTCAGACTCCAATTGCGCAAATGATCAAAGAACAGCTTGAAGATGTAGGAATAGAGATTGTTGTGAAATCGGTAGATCGGAGTACTTTTGGTGCATACCTGTATGACCCAGAGGCGGACCAATTCGATCTTGCGATAACGGGCATGGACCCTGGCCCAGATAACTCTTGGGTGTGGGAGTGGTTCCGAACCGGTGGCTTATGGAACTCGACTTTTTATAGTAATTCCTATCTCGATGGCCTCATAGATGCAATGTATGCTGAAACAGATATGGAGGCATACATAGACCTTTGGTATGAAATGCAGGATATCGTGGCTGAGGATCTGCCGTATGGTATGTTGTGGAGACCTGATGTGATAGACCCCGTGAGCGATGAATGGGAGGGTTGGCAGATATCGATGGGTGGAGTTGTAGGGTGGACTAATCAATGGAGTTACTTGAAGGTACATTTGAAGGAATGAGTGTCGCAATGGAGAGAGAGTATTCAAGAGGGGAGGGTATGTTATTTATATTGTAGAGTTGTGTTGCTAGGAGGTATTTGGTGAGATGATTATATATGGCTGAAAATGGTGGTGATGCAGAATGTCTTTGAGAGGTTTTGTAAGCTTTGCTATTGGGAAAATATCAGGTGCCATCATCACCATTTTTGCCATAATATGTTTCAATTTCGTACTTTTTCGTATGATACCTGGGGACCCTGTGCGTCTGATGTTCAGGGACCCCAGAGTACCACTCGAGGCATGGGAGCTAGCGAGAGAAAGATTTGGGCTGACTGGCACTTTATGGGAACAATTCATTGCTTATCTAAACCGGCTATTTCTTCATGGAGATTTAGGCACATCATTCTGGCGAGGCAAACCTGTCTTAGAGGTGGTCGCCGCCAGAATACCTAACACTTTGTGGCTGATTATTTTATCTATCATTCTGGCCATTATCATCGGTACAATACTCGGTGCTATTTGTGGATGGCGAGCTGGAACGAAACTTGATACATCCATAGTTGCTATTGCACTGTCGATGTGGTCGCTTCCAGGGTTTTGTATAGGCTTAATTTTTCTGCTGATCTTCGCTATCCGACTTGGAATTTTCCCTCTAGGCGGGCTATATACGCCTGCATCAGGACTGAGTGGCTTGGCATACTTGAGAGATGTCTTATGGCATGCGTTTCTGCCGGTATGTACACTAATAATTTGGTATATGGGCGAGTATCTTATTCTGATGCGAGGCGCTATGGTGGATGTCGTAGGCCAAGATTACATAACTACAGCAAGGGCAAAGGGGTTAAAGGAATCTACTATCCTGAAAAATCATGCTCTACGCAATGCTATCTTGCCTGTGGTAACGTTGGCCGGAATAAGCTTGGCATATGCCGTGGCAGGTGTAGTTCAGATTGAAACGGTATTTGGGTGGCCTGGCGTAGGCAGGCTAATGTATGAGGCTGTTATGAACCGTGATTATCCTCTCGTTCAGGGCGTTTTTCTCGTATTAGCTGTTGCAGTTGTGATGGCTAATTTGATAGTTGACTTGATATATGGCTACATAGATCCCAGGATAAAGATAGGAAGATCAGCGTAAGGTGGTCAAATTTCGCAGAGAGCTAGAAAGACTAAGGAAGTTATTTGTATTACTAGCGACACACAAGATGGGGGTGGCGGGGCTGATTATGATTGGAACCTTCGCCGTGATGGCAATATTTGCCCCCTATCTGCGCACTGTTGATCCGAATATAACGGGATTGCCTGGGAATATACTTCAGCCTCCCTCCTCTCAATTCTGGTTCGGCACTGACAATTTAGGCAGAGATATATGGAGCCAGATCATATACGGCACCAGGATTTCGTTGACTGTGGGAATTTCAACGGCAATCGTTACAGTGCTTTTTGGTTCCATGGTAGGTATAATTGCAGGCTTTCGCGGAGGAAGAGTTGGTGAAGTGTTCATGAGAGTTGTGGACTTCTTTATGATGATTCCTGCACTGCCTTTAATGATAGCTTTGGCGGTGATCTTGGGACCAAGTATATGGAATATAGTTCTTGTAGTAAGCCTTGTGTACTGGCCTACAACCGCCAGAATAGTTAGATCTCAGACACTATCTCTTAGGGAAAGAGCCTTTGTTGAGGCATCAAGGAGCATTGGAGCGACTGACTTCTCGCTAATGTTTGGGGAAATTCTACCCAACGTATTACCTATAATGTTTGCTCAAGCCGTTGTTATGGTTGCCTATGCAATCGGTTCGGAAGCGGTGCTGGCCTTTCTTGGTCTGGGCGATCCCATGACCATAAGCTGGGGGATGATGCTTCATTTTGCCTTTGAATCAGGTGTTATGAGCAGAGCTACCTGGTGGATGGTGCCTCCAGTGATATGCATTGCTGTCTTAATACTCGCTTTTACTTTTCTGGGGACTGCGGTGAGCGATATAATGAAGCCAGGATACAGGGAAGCGAGGGGATTATAATCAGAGATGGCGTTGCTAGAAGTTGAAAATCTGAAGGTATACTACTTC
>JAGHCA010000033.1 GCA_021160725.1 Dehalococcoidia bacterium
TCTCTTTCCTGAAGACCCAACTGCCTGATATTGATGATAAAATAAGGTTTGTTATTCCAATAATGCTTGATAAAGTCTCTGTGAAATTAGGCCCCTGGAGTGGATACAATGTCTTGGCACATCACCAAAATAGCGCCCGAATCCGTTGTTCGCCCCCACTCGACCTTAACTTGGTATTGCCCACCATTGACGTATGGCTAAACCTGAGGTTCTCCGACAGAATTCGTTTCTTAGGGACGCCTAATGATAGCCCAGGATCTCTTCCAGTTTTTCAGCCTGTTCCACATGATAAGGACCCACTCTAGTACGGCGAACTTCCACCACAGTAGCACCCACCCCAAGTTTTTCTCCGATATCATGAGTAAGGCTTCTGATGTAAAATCCAGAAGACACCTCGCAAGTGAAAACAAAATAGGGAAATTGGAACTCCTTGAGCTCCAGGGAATAAATGCTTACCTTTTTAGGTGGCATGTTTACACTGACACCCTTTCTGGCTAGTTGATAAGCCTTTCGCCCACCTATTTTTTTAGCTGAAAATGGTGGAGGGGTCTGCCATATCTCGCCATGAAATTCCTTTAAGACTTCTTCCAATTCCTCTCTGGTTACTTCGTTTTTACTTTGCCACAAAACTTTTCCTTCAGAGTCAAAGGTATCTGTCTTGATACCAAGGACAGCCTTAACTTCGTAAGCCTTGTCCAGTTTAAGAAACAAAGAGGCATTTTTCGTGCGCTTGCCAGTGAGAATAACTAACAGCCCTGTAGCTAGAGGGTCTAAGGTACCTGTATGGCCCACCTTCACGTTGAACCTTCTTTTTATCTGCTCCACCACTCGGGAGGAGGTAATCCCTTTAGGTTTGTCTACCAGTAACATCTTGTCCATCCCTGTAAGTATAGCGGAAAAACTAGAGTTTATCACTTGCCGAGGCTTGTCCGGAAATATGGATTTTGACAAATTTTCTAGTTAATGCTATTATAGCTCATATAAAGTAGATTGAAACCAAAGTTAATTGTAGCAAGAGGGTCAATTTGGTGGGGAAAGGGACTTAGGGGGTGGTAATAGGTGGATGTCGCCGATAGTTGGCTTCTCGTAGCCTTGTTAATTTGCTTAGCCCTTTCAGCTTTCTTTTCCAGTGCTGAGTCAGCCTTTATTGCTCTGCCTAAACTTCGCCTGAGATATCTGGTAGAAAGCGGTGTTAAGGGAGCAGATAAACTGGCTAAAGCCGCTGAAAGGCCCGAGAGGGTTCTAGCTACTGTGCTGCTAGGCAATAACCTGGTGAATGTAGCTGCTGCCACACTGGGTACCATCATGGCTGTGGCCGCTTTTGGACCAGTCACGGGACCTATTGTAGCCACCCTTGGAATAACAGCGCTGATTTTGATTTTCGGGGAAGTTATCCCCAAAACTCTGGCAATGCATCATGCTCAGCGGTTATCTCTAGCCTACGTTGAGCCACTAAAAATAATAGAATTGTGTCTTTATCCATTTGTCCTGGTGCTGGATAAAATTGGGTTAAGTTTTACCAAGATGGCAAATGTGTCGGAGGAGGAGAAAAAATTAGTCAGCGAGGGTGAGATACTCTCGGCAATAAGTGCGGGGGAGAGCGAAGGTGTAGTGGAGCAAGATGAAGCAAAGATATTGCAAAAAGTACTTGAATTTACCGACCGTCCGGTGAGCAAAATAATGATCCCCAGAACAGAAATTACCTGGGTGGCGCAAGGGACGACACTGAGAGATTTCCTGAATCTTTATACTGAAAGGCGCTACAGTCGTTTCCCCGTGTACAAGGAGAATACTGACAATGTGGTAGGTATATTACACGCCAAAGATGTACTGACGAAGTTGACTGATGATTCCGTTGACAGAGAAAGCGCCATTGACGATCTGGTGCGACCCACCTATTTTGTCCCTGAAAGCAAACAGATGGGAGAACTTTTGGCTGAGATGAGGGATGGTGGTCACCATGCGGCGATTGTTGTAGACGAGTTTGGAGGTATGGCCGGAATGGTGACCATCGGACAGCTAACCGAGGAGATTGTTGGTGATTTTCGTGATGAACTAACATATAAAGAAGAAGACTTTATTGTAGCTGGTGACAGTACCTTTCAACTGGATGGTGGGTTCAGAATTGATGAAGCCAACGAAGAGTTGGGGCTGAAGTTGCCCGGCGGTGATTATGAGACCGTGGCTGGCTTTATTCTCAACCACCTCGGGCGGATACCAAAACGTGGGGAACAATTTAAATACCAGAACCTGAAATTTGTTGTCACTGAAATGCGTGGGATGAAGATAGAGAAAGTCATGCTAACCAAGGAAAAGGAAGTTACCTCATCGTAAGCTTATTCTATGCTGTCTATGGCAAGGGAGACTCGCAATGATAAAAAAACGCTGGGCAATTCAATCTAAGGAGACAGCTTGAAGCTCGTTTTAGTGAGGCATGGTGAAACTTGGTGGAATCAGGAGAGGCGTATCCAGGGAGGCGATAGCGATATCGAACTGAATAATACCGGATTGGAGCAAGCCAGGAGGCTAGCAACTTTTCTTCAAGATGAAAACGTAATTTCTATTCTCTCCAGCCCTTTGCGGAGAGCTACTGCTACAGCCCAAGCCATAGCTAGCTGTCACCAGTTGTCTATAGAGGTTGATCAAGGACTAAGAGAGTTGAGGGTTGGTGAACTGGAAGGCATGTCTGTTTCAAATTTTAATACTACGTTCAATCATTTTTTAGTGCAATGGTGGCAACATAGTTGGGCAATGAAATTGCCTAATGGAGAAAGCTTTGTTGAATTGCAACAAAGAGCCTGGAAAGTCGTTGAGCGATTGTTAGGAAAGCATGAAGCTGACTCCGAGCGCAACGAAGATACCTCGGTGGTAATAGTCAGCCATTACTTCGTTACCCTAGCTATTATTCTTAAAGCTTTAAATTTGCCCCCGGAATATCTTACCAAATTCAAAGTAGACCTTGGCGGGGTAAGCAAACTCGAGATCCATGACCACGAAGCCCGATTGGTGACATTTAACGACACTTCCTATCAGCGTTAGCTGAGAAGGGCGAAGTGCTTGTCCAATTTATTGTGGTTCGGACAATACCAAATGCCAAACCGGGTTTAAAATCCATGCGACGGCTAGAACAAGAAAGCAATTCCTATGAGCAAGACTAAGCTGGAGTTAAAAGTTATAGGCTTTATCCAGAGACACAGTCTGATTTCGCCTGGGGAGACAGTAGTTGTCGGGGTCTCGGGAGGTGCTGACTCAGTATGTTTACTTCATATCCTGGCGAAGTGGCAGAAAGAACAAGGGATAAGACTTCACGTAGCACATCTAAATCATCAACTTCGAGGAATGGAATCTGAAGCTGATGCCAAATACGTGTCCAATTTGGCTGACTCACTTAGCATTCCCATTACTATTGATAGGCAAGACGTAGCTGCCTATAGAACTAAAAGAAACTGCTCTATTGAGGAAGCTGCCCGAGAATTACGCTATGTTTTTCTTGGCCGGGTAGCTAGGAAGGTCGGAGCTAATCGAATAGCTATAGGGCATACCAGGGATGACCAGGTGGAGACCATTTTGATGCACATATTACGGGGAACAGGAATTACCGGATTGTGTGGTTTAACTTCTTGCTCCCCTATGCCATATGAAAGGCTGGGAATGTCATCGCCGGCAAACCAGAGCACTCTCTTAGTAATAAGACCGCTCCTAGATATTACTAGAAAGGAAACAACGAGTTATTGCCAGGAATACCAGCTTGCCCCGCGTATTGATTCCTCCAATCATTCGCTTTCCTTTTTCCGAAATCGCCTTCGCCTTCAGTTGTTGCCTCTGCTCAGACAATATAACCCCAGGATTGACCAAGCTCTGCTTCGTTTGTCTGATATTGCCGGAGAAGCTAACGCTTTCATTGAGCAGCAGGCTTTGGGATTGTGGGATGCAGTGGCCAGGCAGGACAATAATGCCATTTACCTGGATAAGAAACAGATTGTTAACTTGCCGATAGCCTTGCAGAGACAATTATTGAAAGTATCTGTGGCTAAACTGGCAGGGGATACCCGAGACATTGAATCAACCCATATCGAAGCGGCAAGGAGCCTGCTAAACAAAGCAGTTGGCAAAAAACTCTCTCTGCCCCATGGCTTTACCTGCGAGTTAGGCTATAATGAGTTCGTAATGACAAGAGTCCCCTTTGGTATTGCGAGTACAGCAGAGCAACATCAGCTTCCATCAATATGTCCCTTTCCTCCCCTGCCAGGCGAGTTTTATCTTAAAGTGCCTGGAAGAACAGTCTTACCCGGATGGGAGGTGATAGCCAGCATATTTAGGGAACAGGTGGCTTCTCTGCCAATGCAAGACACCCTTAGCCCAGGCAAAAGAATTTGGCAGAGCAATCTCGTTGCTGATTTCGAGCTACACAAAACAGGAATCGAACTTTTTGTCCGTCAACGTAGGCCTGGAGACAAATTTCAGCCACTGGGCATGAATGTACCCAAGAAGCTCCAGGATTTTATGGTCGATACCAAGATACCTCGTTCCTGGCGAGACCACATCCCAATAGTCTGTTCCCCTCAGCAAATCATCTGGGTGGTAGGTTGGCGCATTGATGATAGAGTCAAGCCCACTGAAGCCAGTAAAGAAATTCTTCGTCTGGAGTTTATCAAATCAGAGTGAAAGCAGTAGGCAGGGAATTATACTTACGTCATCTTATCGTTGACGAAGCTTTATGGAGGCTTGATCAATACCTCAACGATGCCTTTATGACAGGCTTATCCTCTGTGCGCATTGTTCATGGCAAGGGAACAGGAAAGCTACGCCGTGCCGTTCATGAATCACTGGCAAGGCACCCTCTGGTTAAATCCTATCGTCTTGGTGATTATGGAGAGGGAGACTATGGCGTCACATTAGTGGAACTGATAAATCATTAAACCTCCCACGAAGGTTTTATGATTCCAGTAGATCTCTGTCAGTTCATAATCACCTCTATAAATCTGCATATTCAAATGAGGTAAAGATCCGAAATCCTAACCTAATCTCTGATTGAATCGGGAACCTCGTAGTGTAGCAATCCCCAGCCATCATCCCCCAAGATTGCTTCGACGCTATCCTGTCTGGCAATGGCAAGTGGAGGTTAAGGTTGCGGATCCTGTTCCGGGTGTGAGCCAGAAACCCCGTTCTGCGATTGGTTCGCCACTGTCGCGCTCTTCAATGATAGGTGAAATTATGTTGAACTCATTGTAGCATAGCCACATAGCTGTTCAGGGGCACATTAAGGGACTTCGCTACAGGTTTGCACTTGGCCTTAAGACAATAGAAGAATCTCCCTTCCGGCGATAGCTCTGACAGAGCCTCATAATGCCCCATTCCTTTGGCAAATATAAGACCTGCTGACTCAAATTCCCGTTTGAACTGAGCTGAAGCCAAAGAAAAAATTATTCCAGGCGAAGCTATGCCTGTGGTTATAACCTTCCCAAATTCACTTTCCAAGCCAGTCTCCCTCACATCTTCCAATGTCAAATCGTCTTGAACGGGGGATGGTTTAACTACGTAAATAACCTGGGCAAATTGCTTCATCCACTTGACTAAAGGCAGGTCGAAGTAGATCTCCCCGGCGTTATCAGCCAGGTATAGCACCTTGCCCGCTTCTTTTAGCCTTGTTTCAAGATACTCCGAGTCATCTACTGCCAAGCTTACGGCTTTCTTTATATCCTCCTTAATAGCAGCAGGTTGTCTGAAGAAGTCAATAGCGTTCGCTACTGCGGCCAGCTTAAGATATTCTCGAAGTTCATCCTTATAGTGATTTTTTTGCTTCCTACCCAACGCCAACAAGGCGGGGCTCGCAGCTTCAGCTGGCAATGACAGTTCAGGGTATAATTCTTTAGCAAGTGCCATCTCCCTTTCCTTCATTGTCCTATAAGGGTCATAGTTACCGGTTACTGCCCTTACTGTCCTGTGAATTTTTGTGGCAATCACAATAGATAATTGGCTATAAGAAAACTCATCATCCAATATCTTCGCCGCTTTTTCTAGTGCCCTTTGCTTCAATGAAGCATCGTCGGTAGCTAAGTCAACAGCCTGACGAATTAGTTTTTGCAAGCACGCATAGCACTCTGGCGCTAGTTTCATTCTTGCCTCCTTAACTCAAATTTGAACCAAATAACGTCCTCAATGCATTCTAGCCCTGCACCTTGTCTCATTCATCACCCCCAACTTGTCGGGGCGATGAATCTAATCCTGCTTAAGCCTATCATAAGCGAAGTTGAGAGGATTAACTCTGCTAAGAACCCCACACCCTGCTCACGAAGACGTCGGGAGACTCTTCTTCTTTACTTCGTTCAAGGTCTGGATGGCAAGTCCGAGACTAATAGTTGAGCAACTTATTTTACTCTATTATAATAATATCGGCTATGTTTGAGAAACTAGAATTAATACAAAGGCGATATGATGAGCTAAACCAACTCCTAGCTCGAGCCGAGATAGTCACTGATCCCAGGCAACTTCAAGAGCTAAGCAAGGAGAAAGCTGATCTGGAGGATATTGTCTACACATACCAGCAATATAAAGCCAAGGAACAAGAACTGGCAGAGCTCGACGCTCTGCTCAATTCCCATGTTGATGCTGAAATGATGGCTTTCATCAAAGAAGAATTGAGCAAGCTAAAACAGCAGCGAGATAATCTTATCCACAGTCTTAAGCTTTCCCTGCTGCCAAAAGACCCCAATGATGAGAAGGATGTCATTGTGGAGATAAGGGCTGGTGCCGGTGGTGAGGAGGCAGCCCTTTTTGCCGCAGACTTATTTCGTATGTATAGTCGATATGCCGATGCCAAGGGCTGGCAAATAGAAATTATTGATAGTAATCAAAGTGAAATTGGAGGTTTCAAGGAGCTGGTATTTGGAATCAAAGGTAAAGGCGCCTTCAGCCGCTTCAAACATGAGCGTGGTGTCCACAGAGTACAGAGGGTGCCAACCACCGAAGCCTCAGGACGCATTCATACCTCGACAGCTACGGTAGCGGTCTTACCTGCAGTTGAGGAGATTGAACTAAACATAAATCCTGATGACCTCAAAATGGAGTTTTTCCATAGTCGGGGCGCAGGAGGACAAAATGTCAATAAAGTAACCACGGCAGTTCGCATCACTCACATACCCACAGGCATAGTAGCCTCCTGCCAAGATGACAGATCTCAAGTAAGAAACAGGACGAAGGCCATGGAAGTACTTCGAGCCAGGCTGTTGGCATTGGAGCAACAGAAACAATCTGAAAGCATAGATAAAGAGCGACAGATGCAAGTAGGCGGTGGCCAACGTGCGGAAAAGATTCGCACCTACAACTTTCCCCAGAACAGGGTTACCGACCACCGTATCAACCTAAGTTTTCATAACCTCCAACAGATTTTGGATGGAGAACTGGACGAAGTCATCGAAGCCCTGATCAGCAAAGAGCAGGTCGAACAACTGGAAGCAGCCCTCACGTGATTTTACGCGAAACTTTACAGTCAGTTGCCCAAACATTACGCAAAGCAGGAATTTCTGATGCACTTGTTGAGGCTGAGCTTTTGCTAGGGCACGTCTTAGGCATATCTAAAACACAGCTTTACATGGAGCCGGAGAGAGGTTTGGCTTCAGCAGAAATAAAGCACCTATGGAATCTCGTCCAACGCCGCATTGGCCACGAACCTACTGCTTATATTTTAGGACACTGCGAGTTTTATGGGACCGACTTCCACGTTGATCGTCGCACTCTCATTCCTAGACCAGAAACAGAACTTCTCGTGGAAAAAGCTGTGGAGCTTGCCCAGCGCATTTTCGACCCGGGCAAGCAAATTACCATAGCTGACATCGGCACAGGCTGCGGAGCTATTGCTGTCAGCCTTGCCTTAACATTACCTCAATCTAAAATTTATGCCACGGATATCTCAGCTTCAGCTCTACAGGTAGCCGAGATAAACTGTCAGCGTCATGCCGTTAGCAGCCATGTGACACTCCTACAAGGGAATCTGCTTGAGCCATTGCCTCAACCTGTAGATATGGTGATAGCCAACCTACCCTATATCAAGAATTACGAATTTAAAGATTTGAGTCCTGAAATCAGGAATTTTGAGCCAACCATAGCCTTAGACGGTGGCGAAGATGGCTTGGACAAAATACAACAAATGCTGGAACAAATGCCAGGGAAACTTAATTACAGAGCCTGTTTTCTTCTGGAAATAGGCCAAGGGCAAGGTGAAATGGTAACTTCGTTAATAAATAGCCATTTCCCGCAGGCTGGAATTGAGTTGACTCCTGACCTGGGCGGTATCGAAAGGGTAGTGACGGCCATCCCGATGGAATCGGGATAAGAAAGAGTTCAATGATAGAAGATGTAGGGAGGTTAGCTCAGCTTATCATAGAGTCTAAAAAGATTGTTGTGTTTACCGGCGCCGGGATAAGCACTGAGTCAGGTATCCCCGATTTCCGCAGCCCGGGAGGAGTTTGGAGCAGATACGACCCTGAGGATTTCACTATTCAAAAGTTTCTTAGCAGCCAAGAGACTCGTGAAAATATTTGGAAGATGTCCGTTGAAGCTGGACTTCTTATAGAAGCCAAGCCAAATCCTACCCATTATGCCACCGCCGAGCTTCACCGACTTGGCAAATTAGATTGCGTTGTCACCCAAAATATCGATAACCTGCATCAAAAGGCCGGGGTTCCTGAAGATAAGGTGTTTGAACTTCATGGCAATATGCAATGGGTGGTATGTACAGGTTGCCGTAAACGATTTCCCCTACCTGAAGTATTACAAAAAGTAAAGGAGGGGATGGCAGTTCCCCATTGTCCTGACTGTCAGAGTATCCTGAAGCCAGATGTAGTGTTTTTTGGAGAAGCACTACCACAGGAGACATTAACAGAAGCTATTCGTCGTGCGCAAAGCTGCGACCTTTTTATTGTTATTGGTTCTACCCTCGTCGTTTACCCCGCTGCTTATATGCCAGCATATGCCAGAAAGGCCGGTGCCAGGTTAGCTATCGTTAATTTAACACCCACCTCTCTCGACCACCACACCACAGTGGTCATTCATGGCAAGGCTGGTGAAATAATGACCAGGGTGATGGAAAAGGTGAGACAAGTGGGACAAGAATGATAAAGCTTAATCCCGATTTGATCGGCTCATGTCTAGGGAAAGGAAATTTGTACAAGATTATGTCATCGGCTATGACCGATTAATGATTCTGCCTTCCTAATCCACAGTTCTTCGTATACGCTGGATATCCACTGCCTTGCCAGTATTTTCATCCACCTCGACTAGAATAGCATCGAAGTTCACCCTTCCCTTGCCCACTGCTAAGCGCCGTGGTATCTGAGTTAGAAAGCCGTTGATTGCAGAATCCGGGTCAATTCCAATAACCGAATCGATGGGACCAACCATGCCTATGTCGGTAGCATAAGCGGTGCCTCCGGGCAATATGTGAGCATCTACAGTGCCCACATGGGTATGGGTACCCAATACGGCACTAACTTTTCCATCGAGGTACTTACCCATTGCTACTTTTTCTGAGGTCGCCTCGGCGTGAAAATCAACAATAATGGGAGTTGATTTATGCTCAAGCTTAGCTAATAGCTGATCCATAGTTCGAAATGGGCAATCAAAATTGCCCATGAAAACACGCCCAATGAGGTTAACTACCAGGACATTATTTTTAAATAAATACCCACAACCAGGATTTGCCGGTGGATAATTCAATGGGCGGAGGAGAGCAAGTTCGCTATCCAGATAAGGAATGATCTCCTTGTGATTCCAGATGTGATTGCCTGAGGTTATGACATCAACACCAGCATCAAAAAGCTCTCGTGCTGTACTTAAGGTCAACCCCAGCCCGCCGGCAGCATTCTCGCCATTGCCTACTACCAGGTCAATAGCATATTCATGACACAAGCCTGGTAGAAGTTCTCTTACTGCCTTCCTACCAGGCTTGCCGATGATATCACCTATTGCCAGTATCCTCAATTTCCTCGATTTCTCCCGCCCCTCTTCCCAATTTAATCGGGGGCACCGGGGATAATACGGGGCAAGGCTACTTAGCGTATTCTGTTGCTATAGTCTCCCTTATCACTGTTACCTTTATCTGGCCAGGGTAAGTCAGGCTCTCTTCTATCTTATTAGCGACATCCCGAGCCAATCTCACCGCTGTTAAATCATCAACTTTATCTGGTTTTACCATGACACGGACTTCACGCCCTGCTTGAATAGCGAAAGACTTTTCCACACCGGGAAAATTGGCTGCTATATCCTCTAAATCTTTAATGCGCTTCAGATATTGTTCCAGGGACTCACGTCTAGCGCCAGGTCGCGCACCACTTATAGCATCGGCAGCACTGACAATAAAGCCCATAATACTACTCGTTGTCGCCTCTCCATGATGTTCAGCAATAGCTTGCACCACCTCTGGATTGCTATCCCACTGCTTAACCAACTCAGCACCTATTAAAGCATGCGGGCCCTCCATTTGATGGTCTACTGCTTTTCCAATATCATGAAGCAGACCGGCTTTCTTAGCGATGCCGACATTAGCTCCAATCTCACTAGCTAGCATCCCTGCCAGATGAGAAACCTCGAGACTGTGAAGTAAAACATTCTGACCATAGCTGCTGCGGAATTTAAGTTGGCCAAGTAGCTTAATTAGTTCAGGATGTAAGCCCGGTACTCCTGCTTCGTAAGCAGCTCGCTCACCTTCACTACGTATAGTAGCTTCAACCTCTGCTTTGGTTTTATCCACTATTTCCTTAATCCGGGCTGGATGAATGCGGCCATCAAGGATAAGCTTGTTTAGGGCAAGGCGAGCTTGCTCACGCCTTACAGGATCAAAGCTGGAGATGGTAACTGTCTCTGGAGTATCATCAATGATAAGATCAACGCCAGTGGCTTGTTCCAAGGCTCGGATATTGCGTCCCTCACGTCCAATGAGCCGCCCCTTCATCTCGTCACTGGGCAGCGGAATAGCAGATATTGTAGTTTCTGAAACAACATCAGTGGCACATCTTTGGATAGCTGTGGCTAAAATGTTTTGAGCTCTTTCGCCAGCCTCTTCCTTTATTTTAGCTTCCCATATCCTAACCTGCCGCGAGGCCTCCTCTTCAACCTCCTCTTTCAGCATTTGCAACAAAAGCTCTTTTGCTTCTTCACTGGATGTGCCAGAGATGGATTCCAACTTTTCCAGTTGTTTTTCTCTTATTGCCTGAAGCTCAGCTCTTGTCCTTTTGACATCTTCTTTCAGGCTATCTAAATCACGCTCACGCCGTTCTACAGCCTCTAATTTCCGCTCCAGCGCCTCTTCTCTCTGGTGAACACGCTTTTCTATTCGTTGTATTTCAAGGCGCCGCTCTTTGCTTTCCGCCTCGGCAGCGTTGCTAACCTTGATAGCTTCTTCTCTAGCTGCACGGAGTAGCTCGTTATGCTCGGTTCTTGCTGCATCTAGTAATTTCTGTGCTTCGTTTCTTGTTTTTTGAATTTCCCGGTTGGCTACTAGCTGCTTGATAAAGTAGCCAACTAGGATGCCCAAGATAAGAGCAAGGGCAACTATTATATATAGGTATTGATATAGATATTGCTCCATTTCTCCTCTTTATTTCGTTGCTATAGTAAATGCAAAACATTGCAACACTAATAATAAACTTTTTTGTGGTTAGCGTCAAATAACGGAGCTGGCAAACAATCATCCGACCCATTTGTCTGGTGTATTTTAACTTACAGTGAGAAGGCATTATATTACCAGTGCAAATAATCCAAGATTGTGTACTTTATCCACTCCAACACAAAAACAGATTAATTTTTATCGAGCTGGTATCCGTCGTTTCAAATCCTGTACATTTGCATTATTGTTGTGGCAGTAATGAATGAAGAACTAATCGCTCCCTGCCGTATGAACTGTGACTTCATCACCAGCTACCTGGCAATGAAGAACGACCTGAAGCTCAAGGGATTTGAGAATATGTTCTGCGCCGGCTACTACCAGGCGGTAAGAATTATCATTACAAAAGGTATTTATGCTGCAACAACGAGCTGTATTATAAATGCAATCTTGATGAGCTACGCCAAAAGAAACACAAGTACCTCTGGGTGGACAAAAAGCACATAAGATACTACTTGAGGGAGAAGATTCCAAGGTCATTGCCCGGGGCAAGAAGTACCAGGTTGTCGATTACGAAAAATACATAATGAAGATAACATGAGGTTAGCACCAGTTCTTAATACCCTGTCTTGGACATAACAGATTGGTATTCTTACCTATTCCCTCAAATCGTTCAATTTACCTGAGTTACTAGTAATAGTGAAACTTCGACACTGGGCTTTCCTCGATGTAAAATAAACCCTATATGACCACAAAGAGGCCGGCAAAGTTGAATATGGTTTATTGGGGCCTTCTTCTTTTTATCGTCGCTCAAATGCTTATACTCCTTGTCGCTCCTCGCATAGATCCATTCCTGGATGAAAAGGATATATATATACCAACCCAACCATCTGAACCGATATCATGGTGGCCTGGGGAAGTGACATTGCCCTCTGGAGAGGTTATAGAAATCCCAGCTCATTCAGCATTAGGACCAATTGTAATCTATATTCTTGCGGCAGCGGCCGTGCTCGGGCTTACGCTCTACAAGATCCCACTTAAAGCTTTAAAGGTTCTTCTAAGAATCTTGTTCGCTCTTCTGTTTAGTTGGGGCGCTTTCATCGCAACTGTCTTCTACATACCTCTTCCAGTAGCTGTGTCTATCGCTGTCGCATTCGGAACATTTTGGTTTTTAATACCACTAGTCTGGTTACATAACCTGGTATTGATTCTGGCAGTTAGTAGCTTAGGAGCAGTTTTCGGTCGCTTTATTACTCCGTGGACTGCGATGGCTATTATTCTGGCACTCGCCGTTTATGATTTCTTGGCGGTTCGTTTCAGATATATGCTCTGGATGGCAGACAGGCTGTCGCAAGTAAATGCCTTGCCGGCACTAATCATTCCTAAAAATAATTCTCAGTGGAATTTCAACTTGAAAAAGCGGGAGAAAATAATAGAGGTGAATCCCGCTGAGAGAGAATACTACATACTGGGAGGTGGCGACATTGCCTTCCCCTGTCTGCTTACAGCCTCCGTTTATTTTGCCCAGGGCCTAAAGCCAGCGGTTATTATTGCAGTATTCGGATTACTGGGATTGGCTAGCGCCTACGCAATTCAAGCATTATTTTTAAAGGGAAAGCCAATGCCTGCTTTGCCACCTATTGCTGCCTTTACATTGGTTGGATTATTGATTATCTCGTGAAACAGCCTTGAATTATCCACTACGCAGGTAAATAATTGTAGATTTTGCAACGAGAACTATGGGAAGGTTCTTGATTAGTAAGTTGTCTAATAACAAAGCGACCCCGAGGGGATTTGAACCCCTGATCTCCACCGTGACAGGGTGGCATGTTAAACCGCTACACCACGGGGCCTCATAAAGAATCTATAGCACAATATAGTGGAAAATATAGCTAATGTCAAGTTTGTGTTGTGCGGGTTGTAAGCAACAACTTGCTTACTCTGTCCCAGATAATCTCAGCAATTTTACCTTTAGGCAGAGAAGCATCTATCACTAGCCAGCGATCAGGCTCGGTTGCCGCCATCTTGAGGTACCCTTCCCTGACTCGATGGTGGAACGATAAGTCCTCTAGCTCAAAGCGGTCTTTCAGACTTCGCTTCCGTGCCAATCCTTGCTCAGGAGACATATCTAAAAGGATTGTGAGGTCCGGCTTGATATTTTCTGTTGCCATGTTATTGACTTTCTCCACAGTGGTCAAATCAAGTCCCCGTCCATAGCCTTGATAGACCAGGGTAGAATCAGCAAAGCGGTCGCAGATGACTACCTTAGTTTCTTCTAAAGCAGGACGAATAAGCTCGATTAGCAATTGGACACGGGAGGCAACAAAGAGGAATAGTTCAGCTTGGGGTGAAATAGAGGAGCACTGCTTTTCTTTGAGCAATTTTCTTATCTCACCGCCCAGAGATGTGCCTCCGGGCTCATGGGTTAATACCACAGAGATGTTTTGTTGCTCGAGCTTTTTCAGTAAGAGCCTTGATTGGGTGCTCTTGCCACAGCCCTCGCCACCTTCAAAGGTGATGAATAATCCCAAGGATTACCTCGATTTCCTTTTGCCGCCAGATTCGAGTCTCCGGTTACCAGAGTCGAAACCGCGGCGTCCGGCCAAGATACGCTGTAGATTATGGACATAGGTATATTGAGTGTCACGGGGATAGAGAGCGTCCAGGCATTGCTTCATTTGAGCAGCATTGTTGCTCTTAAGGACGTAAATTGGTATACCCAGTGCCTCAGCATCCCGTATCTTCTGTGGCTTGCGGCGGTAATAACTTCGAGTGGTCAGAAAAATATCAGCCTGCTTAAGGTCAGTAACGATTTTCAGCTCCTCTCGCTTTTCCCTAGCACTTTGCTCCAGTCGAGCTCGGCTAGCGCCGAAGAGGTAGAACCGCAGCGTTTTTTCCAGCTGCTTCTCTTTTTTTCCTTCCCATATAAGGGGGGAGGTTATAACCTCCCTCTTTACCTCACCATCTTCATCCATCCAGCGCGCTTCAGCCTTGGGGAGTCGCCCATACAAGAGGGCATCAACAGCCTCGCTCACATCAAGATGTACAGTTACCTTATAATAATCTACAATTTCCACCACCACATCAAAGGTAGGCGGAGCCTTGCGCTCCAGGATAGATTTTTGTGTGTGCCGTCGCCTCGCTTCTTCATCTCCCAAAGTAACCGTCTGGATGCCGCCGATTAGGTCAGAGAGGGTAGGATTCATTATCAAGTTTTCCAGAGTATTTCCATGTGCCGTGCCTACCAATTGCACTCCACGCTCAGCGATAGTTCGAGCCGCTCGAGCTTCGAGTTCAGTGCCTATTTCGTCAATAATGATGACCTCCGGCATGTGATTTTCCACTGCTTCAATCATTACCGCATGTTGTTCAGCGGGAGCAGCTACCTGCATCCGCCGAGCATGCCCTATAGCAGGATGAGGAATATCTCCATCCCCGGCAATTTCATTGGAGGTGTCAATTACGATAACGCGTTTTTTGAAATCATCAGCCAGCACTCGAGCTACTTCCCGCAACATAGTGGTTTTGCCTATACCCGGCCGCCCCAGAAGCAAAACGTTTTTGCCTGACTCGATAAGGTCTTGAATCATCTTTACAGTGCCGAACACAGCTCTGCCCACGCGGCAGGTCAAGCCAATTATATAGCCATTTCTATTACGTATGGCTGAGATGCGGTGAAGAGTGTGGTCGATACCGGCACGATTATCCCCGCTGAATTCGCCAGTGCGTGACACTACATAGTCAATATCAGGCTGGCTTACTTCCTTAGAATTGAGGATTAATTCCCTCTGGGGAAAGCGGGCCTCGGGAAGACGCCCTAAATCTAAAATTACCTCCAGTAGCTCGCTATAATCAGGTTGCTGGTAGAGAAACTCTCGGATATGGGGTGGCAAGATACCAAGTAGCGCGTCTAAATCGTCGGTAACTACCCTTCGCATCCTGTGACAGTACCTTGCTTCACCTCACCAACCCCTGGGAGACAACAATTCTTGTGAGGGTATAGCTTTTATGTCCAGACCTGGCATGGCAGAGCCTAAACCTTTGGATACTTCGGCAATAATGGTAGGGTCATTGTAGTGAGTCGTAGCTTTAACAATAGCTTGTGCTCTAGCTGCAGGATTGCTGGATTTAAAAATCCCTGAGCCGACAAAAACTCCCTCAGCTCCCAGCTGCATCATCAAAGTAGCATCGGCAGGTGTAGCTATACCACCGGCGGCAAAGTTTACCACGGGTAGCTTTCCTGTTTTGTGTACTTCCATTACTAACTCCAGAGGAGCACCGAGGGCTTTCGCTTCGGCTACTAATTCCTCCTTAGGCAAAGATTGAAGCCTGCGAATTCCATCCTGAACTGCCCGCATATGTCTTACGGCTTCAACTATGTTTCCTGTCCCTGCCTCGCCCTTAGTACGCATCATCGCTGCCCCTTCAGCAATGCGACGTAATGCTTCGCCTAAGTCCCGACAGCCACAGACAAACGGAGCCTTGAAATCATGCTTCCAAATGTGATGGCTCTCATCAGCGGGAGTAAGTACTTCAGATTCATCAATAAAATCAACGCCCAACGCTTCAAGCACCTGAGCCTCAGCAAAGTGCCCGATACGGCATTTGGCCATTACCGGGATGCTCACCGTCTCCATTATAGCTGTAATTATAAGGGGGTCAGCCATGCGAGCCACTCCGCCAGCAGCACGGATATCTGCCGGCACTCGTTCCAACGCCATAACAGCGCAGGCACCGGCTTCCTCGGCGATTTTAGCCTGCTCCGGCGTGACCACATCCATAATCACCCCACCCTTCAGCATTTGGGCAAGTCCCGTCTTAGTTTTCCAAGTACCCTTTTCCATTTGTTTCCATTATAACACCATGCCAGCCAAACTACAAGTATCTAGAGTGTTCAGCAACACTATTTTGATGATGTCAAATAATTTTGAAACAAGGAAAGTCTCAAAGCACCGTGGTGGACTATGCCAAGGATTATCCGCGGTTTTGCCTCTACCTTACCATAAGAGCGGGTAGGGTCGAGGAAGTATCTCCTCGACCCTACTTTCTGTCTCTATTGCGCCGTCCAATCAGCCTCAATCAAGACAGTATTTCATTACCCCTAGGGTGAGCCCAGGTAGTCGTATGTTATAGATAGCATACTGCTATTGCTGCTACAATCATTTGTCGGGTCTACGTCCCCCTCCACATAAACACAACCCCAAGTAGTAACTACGTCGTCCATTCCCCAAACTCCTGCACGAACAGAGTCAGTGTCAAATATGATATCGTCCGGACCACTACCCCTGTAACCAAACCAGTTGGTTTTAGTTCGGTAGTTAGTGCCTTTACGTATCTTGAAGCTTACTACCACATCAAAGGTCACGTTATGGCACTTAAAGACATCAAACTCATAGCAAATAGGGTGAATTACCCCATTCACGCTAGCCTCGTGGGTGAGATTCTGTGCGGGGGGCGCCGTAGAAACCGACCCCGGCGCGTTAGCAACATGCCAACTCTGATATTCATTTTCTCCTAGGTAATGTTTCACAACCTTGAATGTTGCGTTTACCGTGACCCATTCAGATGAATTCCCGGCTAGAAAAATGTCGTACTCAGCATCGATGGTTGTAGGCGGGTACACCGTGTACGAGCCTGGGGAAACCTGCTCCCCGTCTATGCTCCAACTTACGAACGTAATGGAGGCATCCGTCTCCGGTATCTCGAAGTTAAAAGTAAAAGTGATTGTCCCCCCATCAGGCAATTCCTGGGTTTCTGAGGGTGCGATACCAACTAAGTCTGCCCCATCGGGACCACCACCCTCATATGAACAGGTCCAGGTACCGGCATCCATGCTATAGCTGCCAGGAACATCAGTACCACTAAAGGGTGACCCTACTCCGGGTGTTAAGGTATAGTCCACAGCTCCTGTCCAAGGATCGCCATCAAGGGTAGCTTCAACCTCAATAGTGCCTTTCTCTGTCGGTTCACAGCTCAACCCAAACGCTGCGATTAACAGAACTACAATTAAAAACATAGCAAAAAGCCTTTTTCTCATGCTTACCTTCTTATCCAATAGTCTAAGAGATTAAAATACTATGAACTTAGTTTTCATTTTCCCTCCTCAGTTATATTGCTCACGCCTCCGTCCAAAGCATTCTTTCTATCCATGGAAAAACAGGGGATTTCCGATGCAGCTCGAGAAAGGACCTCAACAACCAATACCATCCCCACTTGCGCAGAACGGAAAGCTAGCTCTCCACAATTTTGTTTGATTTTTTAATACTATATCCCACCCCCCTACTGTCAAGGTTTTTCCAAAATATTGCTAGGGATGCTAGGACATCATTAAAGCAAGCGATAGAGTCTGAGCACCTATGTCATACCAGCCCATAATAGCAAGTTGACAAACCGGAAGATATTTTAACTTCTGGAGAACCCCGAACGATTTTGAGTATTTTTACTATAAGGGATCTGTAAAAGAATCGCAGAATTCCTTGGGTAGTAGTTTAGAGGCTCTTTTTTGTTTCCTCAATCTCCCTTTCGACCTCTCTCAATTCCTCTTCCAGGTCTTTCTTATACTCCTCGAGCATGTTCAGATACTCCTTTTTGCTGGGAAAGGGCTTCAAACCGTGGAAGTAAAAACCCATAGGAGGAAAACCAAAGTAAAATCTCCAAGCTTTCCTACGCCACATCTCTATTCACCTCCTGAATTAGTTGCCCCTGAAAAAGTCCATTCCTTAGGAGCCCCAGATTTATCCTCTGCTATTTCCAAGTCTCCCATGAAAAGAGCCAAGCGAATTTTCATAGGCGCTACATTGGCCGTCGCCTTGGCACACCAGGACGACGAGGATATTTACTCGGTGTAGGGTATATTTTATCAATAATAACCAGATAACGCACATCGTTGAATTCGTCCAACTCTATTTTCTTTATCTGGTCTAATTTCCCTCCCAGAGTAGCAATGGCTTTCTCCGCCTCATCTATCTCCCTGCCAAGCTCTCCTTTCTTTTGAGCCACAAATCTTCCCCCAATCTGGCAAAAGGGCAGGGTTAGCTCCACCAAAGTCGGCAACGAGGCCACGGCACGGGAGAGAACCAGAGTAAATTGCTCACGATAGAGTGGTAAATGAGCTACTTCCTCAGCTCTACTATTCAGTACTTCAATATTTTCCAATTCCAGTTTCCTGATGATGCGGTGGAGGAAAGTTATCTTTTTTGTTGTGGATTCAATAAGCACCAGCCTGGGTTGGGGAAAAAGAATTTTCAGCGGCAATCCGGGGAAGCCAGCGCCTGTGCCTATGTCAACAATACTGCAATCAGGCCTTTCCGCCCCTTCCTCAGGCAAAGCTAGAGTGATGGTCAGGGAATCAAGGAAATGCTTTACCTGTACGGAGGAGTAATCTGTTATGGCTGTGAGGTTAATCTTTCTGTTCCATTCGATTAGCTCCCGGTAGTAAAGCTCAAATTTCTTTACCTGCCTGGCATTGAGCTCTATCCCCAGCTTACCGGCTCCTTCAATAAGTTCTTTCATCACGAGCTACGCTTAAAATTCATATGTTGCTTTATAACCTAATTCTATCGTAACTGCTGTTTATAGGTCGATATGTTCGCAAAGAGTAATTCAGATTTTTGTGGTTTTTGTAGTTGCACCAATTTCATGGAGAATTTCAGAATTCTGGAGTGTGCTCCTTCAGGGTCGTGCAGCACGAGGCTAAAGCCTCGCACTACACTTACTCATAGGGACATAGCTCATCCCCATCCAACCCTGATTAACCAGACCCGGTTGTCTAATTTATCGGACAACTCCACTTTTGAACAGCTCTCCCTTTCCATTTGACAAATTAGTAAGACAAATCATATAATTCTGATTATACTTACAGAGGAGATGACAATGGAACAAATGAATATGCGCCCGATAGGCAGGTGTTTTGGCACTGCTGTGCTTGGGACTCGAGGGCAGTTGGTGATTCCCATGGAAGCCCGAAAAGAACTGGGCATAGACACTGGCGATAAACTCCTGGTTTTCGGCCATTTTAGTGGGCGTGGCCTCATCTTTATAAAAGCTGAGGCAGCAGAGGAGTTACTGAACATCATGAGCAGCCATCTTGACGAGGTTGCCAAGCTGGTCAAAGAAAGTAAAACCGCTGGTGCTGGAATAGAGGGTGAAGGCAAGGCAAGTTAATGTCCCTGCCAAAGTATATGGTGCGCTTTTTCACCCAACACTATAGATTTACGCTATAATGAGTAGTTTATCAGAACAGAGAGGGATACACAGAAAAATGAAAAGAAGGCGAATACTAATAATAACAATCTGCGTGGTTGTTATTGGTATAGTACTCAGCATCGTACTTACTAGAGGCACTAGCCCTGAAGGTCCGCTGACGACTGTTAACGTTACTCGAGGCGATATAGTGAAAACTGTTTTAGTGGACGGCAGTTTGGCAATGCCTAACAAAGCATATTTATCATTTGGTGCCACGGGCACAGTGGAAGAGATACTGGTTGCCGAAGGGAATAACGTGACAGAAGGCCAGATATTAGCCAGACTGGATGCGCCGTCTTTGGAATCAAGTGTAGAGATGGCTGAGTTGCAGGTTGAAATAGCGGAGGAACAAGTCAAAGCTGCCCGAGCACAATACGAAATCGCCCAGATTAACCTGGACGAGGGCAAAATGTCTGAAGGCATACTTGAGTTGCAAGTGGATGCAGCCAGAGCCAAGTGGAAAACAGCAAAACTGAACCTGGAAATAGCAGAACTCAGCCTGGAATCGGCGGAACTTAACCTGGAAAAAGCAGTAATAGTAGCTCCCTTCGATGGCATAGTGGCCGATATTACCATAACTGAAGGAGAAGAAATCTCGACAGCGACATTAGCCACTCCGGCAATATCCCTGGTTGACACCAGTGAGATAGAGATGCACGGCTTTATTGATGAAATAGATATCACCATGGTTCAGCTAGGCCAGGAAGTGAATATTATATTAGATGCCTTGCCCAAGGAGGAAGTAAAGGGCGAGGTTACTTTTATTTCCCCAACAGGCACAATTTTAGCCGGGGTGGTATCTTACGACACCACCATATCTTTGGAAAACCCTGTTGCAGAGCTTAGAGACGGCATGAGTGCCACTGCTGAAATTATTATCGAGCGCCATGATGATGTATTGATGATACCAAACAGAGCTATTCGGGGGACCTTGGAAAACCCAAAGGTTTTAGTGCTCGTAGATGAGCAAGAGGAGGAACGGGAAATCACCTTAGGGTTAACCGACGGGATAAACACCGAGGTCCTGTCGGGACTGGAGGAAGGAGAAAAAGTGATATTACCCGCTCCTGAAGAGCGTCAAGGTGGCTTCTTCATGATGTAATCAATGATTGAACTCGAAAACATAACCAAAGTGTATAAAGCGGGGCAGACCGAGGTTCCCGCTCTGCGGGGGATTAGCTGCCGCATTGAGTCAGGAGAGATGGTATCTATCACAGGGCCTTCAGGTTCGGGGAAGTCCACCCTGATGAATATCATCGGCTGCCTTGACAAGCCGACTTCAGGACGATACCTCCTGGATGGGATCGAGGTAAGCAAGCTTAACGATAATCAATTAGCCGAGATAAGAAATAAAAAGATAGGCTTTGTCTTCCAAAGCTTCAACTTACTGTCCCGGACCACGGCTTTAGCCAATGTGGAACTGCCACTTATTTACAGCGGCGCCAGCAACCGACGGCAAAGAGCGTTACAGGTTCTGGAGTCCGTGGGACTAGGTCACCGGGTCAACCATAGGCCAAGCGAGCTAGCGGGAGGAGAACAGCAAAGAGTGGCTATCGCCCGAGCCTTAGTAAATAATCCCTCTCTTATTTTAGCTGATGAACCCACAGGCAACCTCGACACCAAGACCAGCCAGGAAATCATGCTAATTTTCAAGCAGTTGCATGAGCAGGGCATGACCATCGTTCTGATTACTCACGAACCAGATATTGCCGCTTATACACAGCGCACTATTAAAATTCGCGATGGCCAGATTGAAGGAGGTGTTTGACAGTTCACTTGCCATTCTGAGCATAGCGAAGAATCTAGACTCTTCACCCCGATGAAATCGGGGCTCAGGGTGACACTTAAATTTCTAGTAGAGGCATCGGAATGAAACTCTGGGATTGTTTCTCTACAGCGCTACGGGCTTTGCTTGGTAACAAGCTAAGGTCAGTTTTGACCATGCTGGGCATCCTGATTGGTGTGGCTGCAGTTATTTCTGTGTTATCCTTAGGAAGTGCGCAGGCGGCTATAGTAGAGGAATCTTTTGCCACCCTGGGGTCTAACCTGATATACGTCACACCTCGAGAACTCGGCATGAGTGGAGTTGGAGCTCAGTCAACGCTGACTTTGAAAGATGCGCAGGCGATTGCCCAGAGCGCCCCTTCTGTAGAAGATGTGTCGCCAATGGCACAGACTTATGCCCAGGTTGTAGCTGGCGGAGAGAGCCTTAGCAACACAATTATTGCCGGGGTGGCTCCACAAGCCGAATGGGTGGACAATTATGCCGTGGCACAGGGCAGCTTCATAACCGACTTCGATTATAGAGCAAGGTCAAGGGTAGCCGTCCTAGGGAGCGAAGTAGCCAAGACCCTTTTTGGTGAGATGGACCCTACTGGCCAGAGCTTGAGGATTGGTGGGCGCCAATTCCAGGTCAGCGGTGTACTGGAAAGCCGGGGGATGGGATTTGGACTTGAAGACATGAGAGTCTATATTCCTTTATCTACCTTCTATACCACTCTGGCAACATCACAGGTGGGCAGCCGCGGAAACAGTGTTAACATAATCAGCGTTCAGGTAAAGAGCAGCGACATGCTGGAGTCTGCCGAGCAGGAGATCACTGCTATTTTGCGGGATACCCACAACATCAGAGAGGGAGAAGACGATGACTTCAGAGTTCTCAACGTGGCGTCTGTGGCAGACCAGGTTACCCAGGTGCTGGGAATACTCCAGCTCGCCCTTGCCGGCATAGCTGGTATATCCTTGCTTGTCGGCGGCATCGGGATTATGAATATCATGTTAGTCTCGGTGACCGAGCGTATCAGGGAAATCGGTCTGCGCAAGGCGATAGGAGCAAAGCGTCGAGATATTATGATTCAATTCCTCATTGAAGCTGCTACGCTGGGGCTCTGTGGCGGCGCTCTGGGGATAGGGCTGGGGTGGATTATAGTTATAATCATGTCCAACATAGCGACAAATCTTGGCTTCTCCTTTACCGCTACGCTTTCCGGCGATGCTATTGCCCTGGCAGTAGGTGTAGCAATTTTTATCGGGCTTGTTTCTGGATTGTACCCAGCCATTCGGGCGGCGAGACTGGACCCTATCGAATCCCTGCGTCACGAATAAACTATTTACCTTGAATCAAAGACAAAAACTCACTGCGCGTTGCTACCTTGCTGCGGAAATTTCCCCTCACCGACGAGGTTATCACAGTTGTTCCCGGCTTTTTTATCCCGCGCATAACCATGCATAAGTGTTCTGCCTGAATGACTACAGCTACTCCTTCGGGTTGCAGTGCTTCAAAGATGGCATCAGCAATTTGCTGGGTCATCCTTTCTTGAAGCTGAGGTCGTCTGGCACAGATTTCTACTACCCTGGCCAGCTTGCTTACCCCTACCACTCTACCACCACGACTGGGAATATAGCCAACATGGGCTACGCCATAAAATGGGAGGAGATGGTGTTCACACATGGAATAGAAGGGAATATCCCTCAGAATCACCATCTCTTCATATCCTTCCCCAAAGTCCACCGCTAGCTCAGCTTTAGGGTCGGCATCCAAGCCGGAAAAGAGCTCGGCATACATTTCAGCCACCCTCCTTGGCGTATCCTTTACACCCTCCCTGCGAGGATCCTCACCAATAGCTTCAATCATGGAGAACATTGCCTTTTTGATTTTATCTTGATTAACCATCTAATTTCCTTCGCTTAGACAGCCTCCTCGGGAGGCTGAGACTTCGCTACATCAAAACTTCTTCCACGGCTGCCAGTTCAGCGGGAAGCTCCATCGGTGCCCGAGCATATCTTGCTGGCACAGCGGGGTCCTTGAGCCCAGTGCCAGTGACTATGCAAATTACACGCTTGTCGGAGAAGTTCCCCTCTTTGGACAACTTAATCAGCCCTGCTAAGGAGGCTCCTGAAGCTGGCTCGCCAAAGATGCCTTCTTTGACTGCCATCAATCTGTAGGCATCCATAATCTCATCATCAGTAACACAGTCAATGATACCTCCCGACTCATCTCGAGCAGCTACTGCTTTCTGCCAGCTAGCGGGATTGCCAATGCGAATAGCTGTGGCAATAGTCTTAGGTCTTCTGACAATCTTGTCTAACACTATGGGGGCAGCACCCGCGGCCTGAAAGCCCATCATTCTAGGAGTGTGGCTGGCCCTGCCCGCACGAAGGTATTCCACGAACCCTTTCCAATAAGCAGTAATATTTCCGGCATTGCCCACAGGAATAAAGAGATAATCGGGAGCGTCTCCCAAGTTATCTATAATTTCAAAAGCTGCTGTTTTCTGACCTTCGATGCGATCAGGATTTAATGAGTTTACCAAGGTAATTGGGTATTTCTGGGTCAGTGCACGCACTATTTGAAGCGCCTGGTCGAAATTACCCCTTATGCCTATAATTTGAGCGTCGTAAACAAGGGCCTGGGCTAGCTTTCCCATGGCTATCTTCCCTTTTGGAATGATGACGATGGTTTTGAGTCCGAATCTAGCGCCATAGGCAGCTGCCGAAGCACTGGTGTTGCCTGTGGAGGCACAAATGATACTCTGGCTGCCCTTTTCAACCGCCTTAGCCACCGCTACTACCATGCCCCGATCTTTAAAAGAGCCGGTGGGGTTACAGCCCTCGAGCTTAAAATAAAGTTCACCACAGCCGAGCTCTTTCTCCAGAGTTCGTGCCCTCACCAAAGGAGTATCCCCTTCCCCTAACGTAATCAAAGGCGTAGCCGGGGTGACTGGCAAGAAATCATGATACCTATTTAAGACGCCTTGCTTCATGTCTCAACTCTGATAAAGTTGCTAACCTCGTTAACCACAGTTAGCTGTCTTAATTGCTTAAGGGCTTTTTGCATCCCTTCTTCCTCTGCCGGATAGGTCATAATGACGATTATGGCGGTTTGTGCTGCCGGATCGCTTTCTTTCTGGATTACGGACGAAATGCTTATAGAATTGTCGCCCAGCACTTTGGAGATTTGAGCCAAAACACCGGGGCGGTCAGGCGCATTCAGCCTGAGATAATACCGTGTCTTTAACTCGGACATGGGCTTAACAGTTGCTCGCCGGTCTAATTTTAGGTCAGGAACATTATTGGCGCCGCGATAGATATTTCTGGCTATCGCCAACACATCACCTATAACAGCACTGGAGGCTCTGAGAGCTCCAGCCCCCTCCCCATAAAAGACTAGTTTGCCAGCTAAGTCAGTTTCTACTTCGACAGCATTGTAAACATCATTTACTTCAGCTAACTGAGAATCCCGGGGGATAAAAGCAGGATGAACCCTCATCTCCACTTTGTCGTCATCTCTCTTAGCAATGGCTAGAAGTTTTATGGCATAGCCAAATTCTCTGGCATAAAGAAAATCTCGAGCAGCAATATTTGCTATTCCTTCACAGTACACATCTTGTGGGACAAATTTAGCTCGAAAGGCAAGGTTGGATAAGATAACCAGTTTATAAGAAGCATCTATCCCCTCTATATCATTAGTTGGATCGGCTTCGGCATAACCTAATTTCTGGGCTTGTTTTAAGGTTGAAGCAAAATCCAGCCCCTCTTGTGACATTCGAGACAGAATATAATTAGTAGTGCCATTAAGTATGGCACGGATGGACGAGATTTTATTGGCTGCTAAGTCTTGCTGGAAAGAGGAGATAAGTGGTATGCCGCTGCCCACGCTGGCCTCATAGCGAAGGTCAGTATTGTATTTCCTGGACAGAGACAATAGCTCGTATCCATGTTTAGCTATTACCTCCTTATTGGCTGTAACTACATGCCTTCCGTTAGAGATAGCCTGTTCTATATATTCTCTGGCCGGATGCTCACCGCCAATAAGTTCGATTACTATATCAACATCAGGATGAGCAAGGATTTCTTCAGAGTGGGTAGTCAACAGGTTAGGACTAATCCCTACTGAACGCCGTTTATTCACATCGCGCACCAGTACTTTTTTCAAAACTAGAGGAAGTCCCGCTTGCTCAGCCAAGCTGTCTGCCTTGGTTGCCAAGACTTCAGCCACACCACAACCGACAACGCCCAGGCCCAGCAACCCGACGCCAATATCCTTCTTCATTGTGGCTTTACCTTCCCTCCAGAACCTTATCTACAGCCCATGCTTTCTTTTCTTTATTCAGCAAATTTTCAATTGTGCTGTTCTCCTTCAATTCCCCAAACCAATCATTCATGTGCTTGCCTACCAGCCCTTCCCTGCCATTCGGTGTGAGCTCATGCTCACCCCTTTCTATGACCTTAACCAGCCAATAGCCTCCAGTGGTTTGGACCGATTCATCTTTAACTGGCTCGCTTACCACATTGGGAGTAATATTGAAGGCAACTTGGTCAAAGGCAGTACTGCCCATATCTCCTTGTTTTAATCCGGCAAGCTCGCCTCCCTTGATTTTGCTTTCGTGCTGAGAATAATTCATAGCTAGGGCACTGAAATTGCCGCCAGATGCTAATTGAGCTTTAACCTGCTCTGCTTCGGTTTCGCTGCCCAGCAGCATAACCAGAGCATCTATCTCCTCATCATGTTTATCAGTAACCTTTATAAGCCAATAACCGACGTTTTTAGTTGCTGTTTCATCATAAATAGGCTCGCTTATCTCGCCCGGTGTGATATTGAAAGCGGCATCGGCAATCAAGGTGCTGGGCATTATCTCCCTGGGCAGCCAACCCAAATCCCCTTCAATCGCAGGATTGCAGGAAAACTCCTCAACCAAAGCGGTGAAGTTATCGCTGACTTCAATTTTGGCTATCGCTTCATCCGCTACCTCTTGGCTCTCTACAAGCATTACTTGTACGTGAGCCTGCTCCATTGTGGCATTCAGCCCGGAACTAAAATGTTCTTCAAGCTTTTCCAACAATAAGGCACTACGAACTATCTCTCGATATGCCTCATTATCAGGCCACCCAGTTTCCCTGAGCCTTGCGTCTATCTCCTCAGGAGCAACTTCGATGCTCAGATTATTAGCGCCCTGCCTTAACAATTCAGCCTCGATAATATACTTGGCCACCATATCAGCAACATAATCGCCCATATTCTGGATAAGCTCGAGTTCCACGCCCGTAGCTTTGGTGTAAGCATCAAACATCTTCACGTAGTATTCCATAGTAAAATCGACTCCGTTTACCTCAATCACAACCTCACGCCAGGCTCCAGCTCTAGCCTTATAGTCCTGATAATATCCATATCCCACCCAGCTCAAAATGCCAGCCAGAAAAACAACAGCAGCAATTATCACAATACGGCGTATTTTCATCTGGCGCTGCCATTTAGAGAGTTGCCGCTTAGTAGGGGCTGGCTTTGGTATAGCTTTTTTCTGTTTCTTAGACAAGAATCACAACCTGCTAATCTGGCACTTTTTTTGCTATGATAACTATGATAACATAATTATGTCAGCCGTGGCGACGGGGTGTAGCGCAGCCTGGTAGCGCACCTGAATGGGGTTCAGGTGGTCGGAGGTTCAAATCCTCTCACCCCGACTTTGAATAGGAAGTAAAGTGGTCAGACCACCTGAGTCGCCGAAAAAAATAAAGGTGGCTAAATATGGTCTAGACCACCTGAATCGGTAGAAAATGAGGCGGGTCCGCAAAATGAATAATGGCCGCATCAATAAAAATGGAGGTGCCACCGGGGGTATCCCTCAAATCCTTGGTGGCGGGATTTGTGCTCACAAAACGAACGGAGGGGAAAAGTCCAAGGACGGTAGAATACTACCAGGACAATCTTAGGCGTTTTCTCTGGTATGCTGGGAGGCAGGGTTGGTCTGATGACGTTAGGTTTCTGACGGATTGGCAAATCAGGGAATTTTTAGGTTATGTAGGTACTGAAACTCATCGGTGGGGGCTCGAAGGTAATGGTTCTGAAACTTCCCAGCGTAATGCTTCACATTCAACTGTTCGTCATTACTTTGTTGTTCTCTCCTGCTTCCTTAACTGGGCAGTGGGAGAAGGTTTTGTTGAAGAAAGCCCTATGGCCAGAATAAAGGTAGCGAAGTCAAAGCCAAAGGTCATAGTCCCATTCAGCAACGAGGAGATCAGCCGAATGGTAGCAGTTTGCGATTATGACTATGAGCACAATGCTAAGTTTCTGGGCAGTCGCAATCGAGCAATAATCTTGGTCTTGCTCGACACAGGCATTCGACTTTCGGAGTTACTTGGAATGAAAGTTGGCGATATAAATAACGAGACTGGGTATATCCGGGTGCTGGGCAAAGGTAGTAAGGAGCGAGTCGTGAGAATGGGGAAAGTAGCTCGGAAAGCACTGTGGCGCTATCTGATGTACCGCAGTTGCAAGGATACGCAAGAACTCTGGTTGACTGAGGAAGGGAAACCTTTGCATAACGGTGGTGTCCATTCGCTAGTCAAACGGCTTAAAGAAAGAGCAGGCATAAATGGGAGCGGAAATGTTCATCGCTTCAGACATACCTTTGCCCTAAACTTTTTGAGGACGGACAAGAACGTTTTTAATTTGCAGTATTTATTAGGACACTCCGACCTAGATATGGTAAGACGCTATACTGCAACCTTAGGGATGGAAGATGCCCTGAGAGCTCATGAGAAAGCAAGCCCGGCAGACCTTTTGGAGTTAAAGTAATGCCGAGACTAAGCGATCCCAGGATAACCAAAGGGCATGCTGCCAGTTTCTTGGTGCGCTTGTATTTACAGGAACCTGAGTTTCTTTCAGAGTTCCGACAGCTTCGTCAGAATCACGCTGAGTTATTGGCAAAAGTATTGGTGACACAGGTTGAGTTCCTTGTGAAGTGCAGAGAGGTTCTGAGTATTGAAAAATATCAGAAAATGGTCCGTGCCTTATATCAATTGCCCGTTACACGACGCAGTATTCCTACTCTACCCGAAAACTTAACTCGCCAACTCGAACAGATGAAGCAGATGTATGTGAAACTAGAGCCGTACTTTCATGATCTGGAGCAGTTAGCTTCTAGATGGAAGCTTAAGGCGTCTTGGGCAGGCCCTATGTTGTATTTATACCATATTCATGATTGCCTTCGTGCAGCCGGTGTGCCCGATGCCATCGATGTACCTTTGGAACAGCTGGATCTGCTATATCCCTGGCCACCGCCTGTTTCGCCTCTGGAAATCAAGGTGTCCGCCTGGGCTTTCGTTTTTTATGGTCGGAAACAAATACAGGTCGAGATCGCCAAGAAACTGAAAGATTATGAGGCGAGGCTCAAGACAGTGGGTCTGAAAGAAAAACCGAGTGCTCTTGAGAATCACGCGAAATGGTGGTTTGAGCACTATGCCAAGGGGAAGCCTTATCGAGAGCTGGCGCAACAATTCTCGGGGACTGAGGAAGAAACGATAAAGAGAAAGGTGTGGGAATTCTCCAAATTGGTTGGGATTAGAAATCGTTGACGCACTTTTGCTGATGCCGTAGAAATCCACAGACAGGAACATAGGGTAAGCTGTAGACTTGGTAAGAGTCTGCAGCTTGTCTTTTATTATGAGCACAAGTGTTACAGAAGCCGGGAGAAAGGGAGGTCTGACTGTTCTCAACAGGAGAGGACGCTCCTTTTATTCTGCGATCGGCAAGAAAGGCCAAGCGGTCATGCGACGGAAATACCCCACGATGGCTGCGAAATGGGGAAGACTTGGTGGCAGGCCTAGGAAGCCTACGCTGGATGAAATCATGGGGGAGAACGGCAAATAAAATAACGAAGGAGGTATGCGGACCCGCCTGCGTTATGCCTTTCCCCCCCCTCCCATTATACAACGAAAAGACACATAGACTCTGTCTGGGAAGACCGAATATAGCTTAAGTCAATCGTGAAAACCTACTTGGAGCCTTCCGAAGTAATATTGTTGGAGGAGGTAGCAACGAACCTCCGTGACAAGCTGCTGATTCACCTTCTGTTCCATCTCGGCTGCAGAATCAGTGAGGCTTTGGCTTTGACAATTGAGGACGTAGATTTCGACCATGGCATAGTTACCATTAAGTATCTGAAAGCCAGCCTGAAGCTATCCTGTACTCAATGTGGACAGAGACTCGGCAAAAGCCACACGTTCTGCCCCAAGTGCGGGAGCAGGATCACGGAGGCTCAAGCTGAGCAACTGGAGCATCGTCGACAGAGGATGCTACCACTAGATGCCGATACTTTGGAATTGCTCAAAGAATACGTCAGGCGCGGTGGGCCACTTCTTCGAGATGGGAAGAAGCTGATTTTCGGCATCAATCGACACAGGGGCTGGCAGATTGTTAAAGGATGTGCTGAGAGAGCAGACCTGCCAAAGCTGATCAACCCTGAAACTGGGAGAATCCATAATGTAAGCCCTCACAAACTAAGGGACGCTTTTGCAGTACGTGCAGTTAAGATGGATGACTCGGGAGATGGGCTCAGGCTTCTGCAGCAACACTTAGGGCATGCCAGCTTTAACACTACGGCTAAGTATAGAAAAGTCTCAGGGGAAGAGCACAAAGAATGGTACCAAAGGTTATGGGAGAAGGAAACGGCTTGACTATCTTGCATCAGCTAAAGGAGATAGGCAGTGGTTGAACCACTAAGGCCAGCTAGAGGCGGATTTCTTCGCCCCTTTGGCTGCGGTTGCTTTATCAGGGAATTTCTTCTAGGGAACGGCCCGAATGGGTCGCCGTTAATTGACCCGGAGGTTGGAGCCCCTCAAGCAGATGTTTTTTATTTCTACAAAAGAGCGTCGATGCGGGCTACAGCGGTGGATCAGGCGACGAGAATGGAGGAAAGGCGGGCCCGGCGAGAAAAGCGTTCCATAGAACCCGCTAACATCGAGAGGCTGACCAAGCAATATCTGTCGAGAATGCCATATAAATCTAGAGGGTGCCGGTTCCATAGTTTTGTCGTGTATTTCTCTAACCTTCAACGATTGCATTGGGTGGAACCTACCGGGCGAGAGGAGCCATCAAGTTTTCAAGATCATTATCCACCCGGTCCGCCACGCAGATATTTCCGGCTCACCGATGCTGGTAGAGCTGCTCCTGAGTCAGCCTGGGATAATCCCTATCGCGCTCTTTACGGCTAATGTCCAGCTGACTGGACATAAAGCCGATAACATTTGGTTTTTATTCATGAAATCTAGGAGAAATCAGAGAAGGGTCCCTTGTTCAAGAGATGTTCAAATGGCGTTCAAAATACTGTTCAAATGCTGGTTACATCATTCAAATGTGGTTCAAATTTCCATGATTTATCAATACGAAAATCACGTTTAAAAGGAGGCTAAAGATGGAACGATTAACAGCAAAAAAGAAACTCTCAGTGGTCAAGCTTTATTTGTCCGGCCTATCCTATGATGACATTGCGGCCAAGAGCGGTGTCAGCAAAGGGACAGTGGCCAATGTCGTCGCCGATTTGAAGGCAGGCATGATTCCCGAGGCAGCTGATGTTGGTGAATACATTGAGCTACTTCGCGAATTATCCTTCGACTTGAAACGGTCAGAGCTGAGTCCGGGGCAATGTGCTGTGGGGCTCATACTTCTCAAGCAGATCAGTGAATGTGGACTCGACCCGGCCGACATCAGTCGCTGGCCAATGATTCTCAAATCGGTGAGAAACGAAGATGATATTAACGAGTTTGTCCGACTGGTCTACAGTATTCAGCAAGTCCAGCAAAGAAGCGGCTTGAGTCTTGAGGATCTTGACAACAAAGTCCAGGAACTTGAGAAAAAAGCAGCCGATCTCGAACCTCTATCAGACAAACTAGAGGACAATAAAAAGCAGCTCGCCGAATTGACCAGGCAGTGAGAGGAACTTGCCAGCGCCGTAGCCCTTCTTGAGCAGAAAAATGAATTGCTGAGCCCCCAGATCAAGGACCTGGAAAAGCGCGAACAGACCCTATCACACCGTATTGCTGATATGGAGCCGAAGGCCAAGAAAGCGGAGGCAACTCTCTCTACCTTGAAGGGCGAGATGCAAAAGCTTGAAGATATAGGGTTCACCCTTAAGGAATTGGCTGAGTTCAACAAGAAGTTACAAGCGATTGCGCAGCATCACTCTATCAAACCCTCCGAACTCAGGAGTCGCTTACTACATGAGCTTGAGACCCTGGACAAAGAGCTGGCACTCGAAACCTTAATCCAGAGCCGGCAGCAAGAGTTAGATAAGGTTGAGCAAGCTATCGCTAGGGGTAAAAATGAGATAGAGAGTACCAGGGCAGTTGTTGACAGCCTCAAACAAGAGAAAGGGAATCTGGAGGATAGTATCAAGGAAACGAGAGAAAAAGTAGGCCAGGAAATCGCCAAAATCATCCCCCTTGCTCAGGATACCATCGGTAAACTGAGAGAGGAACTACAGCACGGCAACGACGAAGCTCTGGCCGAGATACAACGGCTCAAGGACGAAGCTGTGGATGTAGGCAGAGAGGTCGGCCGGTATGAAGGAATTCTCCAGGTTAACGAATGGCTCAACGAGTTAATGGCCCTGGTGCGAGGTGAAGAGGAGATTGAAGGCAAACGGGTCAGGATTATTGTCTTGTCGGTCGTGCGGGCTCTTCATATCTGGTTGAAGCGGCAGCACTACCTGTCCTACACAATTCTACCGGTTACAGTCGATAACCTAATCAGCGAGCTGGAACAATGGAAAATATGAAATCATTTCACGACCATTTGGAAAATTTACAGTCTCTAGCGAAGAAGCTAACTGAAACAGAGCTTGCCCTGAATGCACTGTTTGCCGAAGAGGAAATCCGGCTGGAGTGCGAAGATGAAGCATCAAGTCTGAAAGCACTGTATCGCACTATTGCGGATCAACTGGACCGAACGAAATACAGCGAGAGTTGCGCATGCTACGGGGATACTAAAGCCAATCTGGATTTCTCAATCACCGGACTCGCTGTAAAAATCATTGTAGCAACAACAAAGAACCAGCGGGCGTGGAACTTTGTGAATAACATTTTTGACACGGAAGGCCATAAGAAGCCTTTCGGTAAGGTCATGGTTCGTGTCGGCCCCAAGGGCCTGCCTGATGATGCTACAGTTATCTCTATATCTCAGTCAGCGCGTGAATCAAATCGGTCAGAGCCTGAGATTATGAATAAACTGCAAGAAGATGGCTATCTCCTTTTTAGCCAAGAGGCATTCTCTACCCTGGTTGACAGGCTGGTCGGTGACGTTCGGGAAGGACGGCTGAGTTTGCCCATATCCAGGGACAAACTGGTCGAGATAGCAGGATTGAACAAGCCAAAGCCCAGAATCAAGTTCATAGAAGCAGAGTGATTGCCAGTCTGCTAGTAAGGCTAGCTCTCTCGGCCTTGCCCTTGGTGCTGCTTGCTGTCTCCCTGTGGCTCTCTCTGCCTGAGCAGTCCTGTTGCCCTCTGATAAGGCTAAATTTGCCATTTTAGCCAACTTGATTTATCCCAAGAAAATAAAGCTGCCCACCCAATATCGCCGAAATATAGGTTCATTCCGAAATTCAACAAAATGTCCTTTTGTGTGATGATGGATACTGGATAATCGCACATTAACAATTGAATATAAGGTAAGCCTAGCCTGAACGCTTGCTCACTTTGGGCAAATAAACGCAAAGGGGGCAAGATGGAAGGATATTGTAGTAATTGCCATAAGGTGTGGACATTAGAAACACGGCAAGGCATTTGCCAGTGGTGCTCACGTGAGGCATCTTGCCTCACTACCTTGACAAAGCCTCGCCAGCTAAAGTCTAGCCGAAGCCGAAGGCGAAAGCAAGTTGACAATGGTAATAATGGCTATGACCAGCTACCAGAGCCATATTTAACCTATTACAAAGTAGCTTTGCGGTTCGCTCGCAAGGCACTAATAGACGACACGCAAGACCTTCTACACGACATCATTGAAGGGCTTGCTAGAGTAGCAGAGCATAAAACGCTCAGCGAAGCTGCAATGTATCGGCTTGCCGAGCATATTAAAGACCATTACTGGTATAGACACTACGCATACCATAATGGGCTAGATTGCCAGCATTGTAGCAAAGCACAGCGGGCGAAGTGTAGAGCAAATTGGGCTTATTCCGATTGCCCTAGGGCTATCACCTTGGAAAGCATAAACCAGACTATCATAGACAGCGAAGGCAATATCACCGAGCTTGCCGAGCTGATAGCCGATGACAAGGCGCTCGATTTAGCAGAGTGGCTAGACGCCAAGACCTTTCTAATCGGCGCACCAATTAGGTTAAAACAGATAGCCAGAAAGCTATACAAGGGAGAGGCGTTAACGTATCCAGAACGCAACTACTTGTCAAGGCTAAGAAAAAAGCGGCAACTAGCTCTAACAAGCGATACATTTTAGCCAATTTCGGACTTATATATAGTGGAAGCATTGTATAGGCTAGCGAGGTTCAGCTATGCGAGGCTTACTACTAGGCGATGCCGATGGACTTTGCCCAGCTATCGGATAGCCAAAGGGGGTGTTCTAAAATAGAACAATTGAATATCGTGGGCAAGCGTTCAGGCGATGGCTTCGTATCTCACAAGGCTACACTGGTAAACGCCCTGTCCAGGGTGATGGCTGAAAGGCTGTTACTGCTGGACTTCACTATTGGGCGTAAAGGCTTCGCAGGATACATTAAAGCTCTTAGCGGAAGCAATATCGTTAAGATAGTGCCTTCCACTAACGGAAGTGCCAGCGGGGAGCGGGCTTCTGATAAAAGGCTAAAGGTAGTCTGCGGAGCTAATACCAGTTACCTTGAGGACACAGCCTGGGTTGGCGATAAGACGCCAATGACCTTCGCTGAGGTTAGGATAAGCCCTAATAACACTGTCAAGCCTAACATCGGAAGCATAGAGCTAGCAGAAGCGCTCAATAGAGTGCTGCCCTTCACTAGCAAAGACGACGCCAGACCAGTTCTGCAATGCGTCAAGTTTATAGCTGGGGAAGGTAAATTGAAGCTAGTTGGTGCTGATGGGTTCAGGCTAGCAGAGGTTACTATGGACTTTGACGAGGACATCGAGGGGCAAGTCCTAATCAATCGTGATGAGTTGAAAGGCATCGTTGGCGCACTTCGCAAGGCAAAGCGTGTTCGGCTAGGCTTTGAGGCAAGTGGTGATACTCTGGATGGTATGAGCCTTATCATTGACACTGAGGCAATACGCTATAAGTGGCGTGGTGCTGAGGGGCAGTTTCCCGATTATGAGAAGGTTATACCAACGGAGTTCAGCACCTTCGCACACCTTGACACCCTGGAGCTTCTCAAGGCAGTTGGCGCACTCAAAGCCCTTTCAGACAAGCCCAAAGAAAATCCGCTGGACTTGACCATTGGCGAAGGCAAGATAATTATCGCCAATCCCGATGATAAGGGCGAAGCCATAATCACAGCCGACACCGATGGCGAAGGTTCTGTCAGGATGGACGGTGGTTATCTTGCCGATGTGCTAAAGGCTTGCGGTGGTATGGTGGACTTTAAGCTCGTTAATGCCTACTCGCCGATGCTCTTTACTACCGATGGTTATCAAGTGGTAGTAATGCCGATGGTGACCAGCAAGGCAGAGGCAGAGCAGAAGGAAGCCACAGCCCAAGCCCAAACCGAGCCAGAAGTAGAGCCAATTTAGCCTAGCAAAGCGAAAGCGAAGCCAAAGCGCAGCCGTATCCGTAAAAAAGAACCAGTAGCCGTAGCATAGAACGCTTGAACACAAAAACAACCACGCACAGGAAGGCGGCGGGGTAGCCGCCTTTTTGTGCTTTTTTTGTAGGGGTATTCCTGCCCTGTGTGGCGTGGAATACCCCTTTTTTGTGCGTGGCGAGGGCAAGAAAGGGGGAAAAGTGATTTGCGAGTTCTGTGGCAAAAACGCCCCTCGACTGATAATCCTTCGTGTTTACACACGAGAAGGTATTCAGGTCTGTGAGGGGTGCTATAAGACGATAGACAGCCATCGCCACAAGCCTTACTCAAAGGTAATGGACAAACTAGCTCTAGTTGAAGCTGGCTATCAAGTTAATCGCAAGCTGGCAACGATGCCAAAAGGCAGAGGATAAATGTAGCCTGACTTGGGCAATCGGGATAGGAGTAATCTTGCCTGGAAAGGAGGTGATAACAATGTCAGTGCGTGCTTATAGGGTAATTAAGATAGAGCACGCTCAACCCAACACTTTCAACTTGTGGCACGATGATAAGCTCGTAGAGTTCCTTGATAAGGAATATGGCTTCTTTGAAGGACTCAATGAAAGTGGAGGCTTAACAGAAGTGCCTATTGAAGCACTTAAGCGTGCTCTGAAAGAAGCCTTGACGAAGGACATAGAAGCTTGCTGTAAGGAAGGCGAGGAGTACGTTCAATACTATTGCTTCTAAATAAGTGTGCAGAGAAACATAGGGCTACTATGGCCCGGAAAGGAGGTGATATCTATGCCTATAAAATGGAGTGCTCTACAGGTGATGGAGGCAGCCGCTATGATTGAAAAACATATCAATGCGGCTGTCGAGCCTCTGGAGTGTGCCAGGGAAGTCGCCAAAGCAGCTTTGGAAATCCCACAGCTCCCTCAGTATGTTGACCGGCACTTTCGAGGGCTTATGGGGGAAATAGACAGAGCAATTGGCGGCAGCCACTCTGAGCCAGTCGGTCGGTTAAAGGCCAGGCTACAGTCAATCCGAGACTCTGTGCCAAAAGATGCGCCAGAGGCAAAAGAAAAGAAAAGCAAATACGGTAAACAGCAGAGCCTGGTCTAAGGTTGCCCTCTGGATAGGGCTACTATGCCTAAAATCTGCAAGAAAGGAGCACAAATGGCTGGAGTCAAGCGAAGGGATATCAGGTTAGAACCGCTCCAAGTCAAAGAGCAAACCTACGAGGAAATTAATAAGCTCTATAAATCGGGGACTACTGTCTCAATCAAAGAGCATCGCAGTGGTTTTCCTGCTGTAACTGTGGACTGCGGTGAAATTCATATCCTTACCGATATTTTGAGCCTGGAAGCATGGTGGCACAAGATGAGAAAAGCCGAGCAAACTTAGAAAAACCCAGGCCGAATAGGGGAACTATTGGACAAAATCTAAAAGAAAGGAGGTGAACAAATGTCCACCCAGCTTGGTATCTTCGAAGAAGCTGGGGTAGAGGTCACACAACCAGAGCCGAGCACAGCAGTCAGGCTAGGCACTCGAGAACGTCATGTTAACCTGGCCAAAAAGAGACGTGAAGCCTTGAAAGAGTTTATGGATGTCCTCATCGAACTGGAAGGAAAGGATATCCATGTCGGGGCCTATGGCGGACACGGCTCTTACTACTGGGTAGAAGACCTGAAACTAGGCCGCATGACGGTAGAAAGTCCCATGTTTGGCGATAAGGAAGTGCCGAGCGTCATTGTGCTAAGGGGCACACGGGGATGCTCAGTGCGTATCTTCACCGACAGGGTTTTTGGCCTGCGACGCCAGGATTACTTCGGCTATACCCTGTGGCTGCTGGACTTCTGGAATGGCTTTGGAGAGTATCCGATTGACTCCTACCGCCCGCCAGGCTGCCAGAGCCTGCACATTAAGCGATTTAACGACTAGAGGGGCTGTACCCCTCATCCGATAGGGCTACTATTGCCTAAAAGGGAGGTGATAATCTGACAACTGAAGTTCAAATTGAGAAGGGCGTCTCCAACCTCGTTGGTGCTCTGACAGACCCCATTATTGTCTTTCCCGGGGGTTGGGGCGATACTCTTCCTGAATGGCTAAAAAATGCCATTACCATGGAGAGGTTAGTGATGAACATGAAGGCACTCAAGGGAGAGGAACTGACGGGGACAGATGCCGAGGCCTGCGCCTATCTCTATACCGCTTGCCTCACTCAGCCAATAGATAGCAACTGGGCACAGATTTACCTTTACATCGCCAAACAGGTCTATAGTCGCCATCGCTCTAAGGAAAGCGGCGTCCAGTTTCACGAGGATATCCAGGTCAGGTCACTGAGCGACTTCCAGATGGCAGAGTTACGTCGGCTGAAAGAGTGGATTTACGAGAGGCGGACTCAGGCAAAGCAGGAAAGAGACAGAACTGAGAGGCAGAAGAAGCGAGAGGAAGAGGCAACAAAGAGGAGTATGGAGCGTCCAGCCTTATTCAAATTCTAATGTTCCTCAAATCAAACAGGGTCGAGGAGCCAACCTCGACCCTGTTTTTTGCCTCTGAAGTAACAACCCGAGCTAATGTTCAGTAATATTAGCCTATAAATTCAAGATTGATTCTCAGTACATGTTACTGGGTGGCCTTTGTGATTCGTCACCATCGTCAATATTGTTGTCCATAGGCCGGTTACTCTAATGTCGCGCATAAAACTTGACAAATGGGTTATGAATGTGCTAAAGTAAATAATGCCCCGAGTAGCCAAGCTGGGACCTAGCAAACGAGTCAGGCCTGGTGGAAGCTGAAAAGTGTAGGCGAGAGCTAGCACAAGGTAAGTGGAAGCGAGGCCGGACAATAGCTGGGAGGAGAGGTAAGGTTGCTCGGGGCATATTTTTGCCAACTTAGCGTCCCAGCCTCTTCTGAAATACGTAGATATTCGGCCTATTCAGCTTAGACTCCTAACCAAAATCTACCATCTGCGGCTTTGACCTCAATCTGATTTTGGTTGCCATTATCATACTAGCTTTAAAGTTCAGGTGGTGGGTTTTAGTACTTTATGGCTATTGACACCGTGGCAGCAAATGGCCTACTATCTGTCCCAAAAAGAGGAGGGGCAAATGCAAGCATACTGTATGAAGTGCCGTGCCAAAAGGGAAATGAAGGATACTAGAAGGATAACCATGAAAAATGGCAGGCCGGCAACTCGGGGCGTGTGCTCTGTGTGCGGAACCAAGATGTTCAAAATTGGCAAGAGTTAGGCCTGCTCCTTACAGAGCCTAACGGAACTCAAGAGGGCTGGATTTTCATGATGGGATCTCCAGCCCTTTTATTTTACGAATCACACTTAACAAGTTAATGTGCAACGGCCCAGGCTGTCGTTACTTCGAGCGTATCTTTCGGACTTTCCAGTCTGTGTTGAATTGTGAGGAGTCGGTACAACGGCTTGGCGAAGTTGCGCACGGAGAGCACAACGTGGAATGCGTCAATTTGAGCCAGTTATTAATTTGCACTCATCGATATTTACAA
>JAGHCA010000095.1 GCA_021160725.1 Dehalococcoidia bacterium
AAAATAAGGAAAAGAACCAAAATAAAGAAAAAACGACGAACTTGACCGAAGACTCAGCCATCGAACTATTGTCCAGTGCACTAAATATTCCCTCAATCTGTCTGTCGCTCAGGTTAATATAAGCCTGTCTGGCCCTATAGCCCAGGGAGAGTTCCTTGCCGATTTTTGCCTTCCATTGCTTTTGATAGCGTGAAAGCTGGTCAGCGGTTAAATTATCACTGCTGAGAGCCTCATCAAGCACTTTAGCTGCTATCTTAGCACCAAGGTGTCCGAAGCATATTCCTCCACCGGTGGTTGGTTTTACCTGCCCGGCAGCATCTCCAACAACCAGTACCCTGTGTCCATAGCTGCGAGCTGGGGTTCCTACTGGGATAGTCTTTTGTCTGATTTTCACCTCCTGACTTATTATTCTACCCTGGTCGAATAGGTTATAGAGGAATTTTTGCAGATGTAGTCTGGCATGGGATGTTGCTAAAAGGCCAGCGTATGCTTTGTTTGTTGAAGTTCCGACGCCAGTCGGGACAAGCCAGGCGAACGCAGCCGGTGCTATTTCCTGACCAAAATATATTTCAGGTTCATCCAAGTTTCTCGCTTCCACTTCGCACTGGACACCGACAAGGAAATTTTTGATTTTGCCCAAATCCAGCTTCCAGGGAAATCTGGGCATGAATCCGTTAGCCAGGACCACAGCCCTAGCACTGAATGTCTTCCTATCTCCGAAGCACAAAGCTGCGACTTGCATGCCATCCTTCCCTGGAATAATGTCAATGACTGGGGAAGAAAAGAAATATTGTGCCCCTTGGGATTGGGCTTTAGAGGCTATTGTCTTATCAAGTAAAGGTCGATCGACCACGTAAGCCTGAACCTTTTTAGTTTGCAGGCTTATGCATTTTCCTGAAGGGGAGAAAAATCTGACTGAGTTTACCTTGGTTAATATCACCGCTGTGCCGGGGTCCAGGGACTGGAAACACTCGGTGCTAATTATTCCTGTGCAACAGGTATCGAGTCCTGGCGCATTCTTTTGTTCAAAAACAGCGACATCGTAGCCAGATGAGGATAGTTCGTAGGCCGCGTAACTGCCGGCTGGCCCCGCTCCCACTATAATGACATCGTAAAATTGACCTGACAATTTTCTGCTGCCTTTTTAGATTACCGTCAGATTATATAACATATTGTTCGGTCATACCTATTTTTCATTTTGAACTCTCCGTCCCACTGTTAGTGCAAAGAGCCCATCATTGCTTTCGTTGCAAGTCTGTCTCCGAGATACCTGATTTAATCAAGAATGGGAATGTTGAGGCGATGCAATGTCTGGCCATTCTTCAATCTACGAAGTAGGAATCTACATAACAGTCAAGTCTGCTATAATCTAAAGTGGGAGAGTGAGGTGTCTGAGATACTGGACAGAATAAACGCCCCCGGCGATGTTAAGTTGCTAAACCGGGATGAACTGGATGAGCTTTGCTCCGAGCTCAGAGTGTTATTGGTAAATAGGGTTAGTGCAAACGGAGGGCATCTAGCATCCAATCTGGGAGTGGTGGAGCTCGCTGTTACCTTGCACAGGGTATTTGACAGCCCAAAAGATAAGATAATCTGGGATGTGGGGCATCAAAGCTACGTTCATAAGATATTAACGGGAAGAAGAGAGCAATTTCCATCGCTTCGCCAATACCAGGGACTCTCGGGATTTCCTGATCGGGATGAAAGTCATCACGATGTTTTTACTACTGGACATGGTGGCACCTCCATTTCAGCGGCTTTGGGCATGGCTCTGACCCGCGACCTTGAGCGCGGTGATCACCACGTAGTAGCCGTCATTGGCGATGGGTGCCTCACCTGTGGCATGACTTATGAAGCGCTGAACCACGCCGGGCATCTGGGCACAAGGCTTATCGTAGTGCTCAATGACAATGGCATGTCTATTTCGCCTACAGTGGGAGCGGTAGCCAGGCGGCTAAATGTAGTGCGAACAAACCGTGGCTATATGCAGGCTAAGCAAAAGACAAGCCGTCTGCTCTCTTTTTTACCCGGAGGAAAGAAGGTGCAGTGGGTGTTACACCGTCTTAAGGAAGGAGTAAAAGCGTTAGTGATGCCTACCATGATATGGGAGCAGCTTGGCTTTACTTATCTGGGTCCAATAGATGGCCACAACATTGCTGAATTGGAAACAGCTTTAACTCAAGCCAGAAACTACCACAAGCCGGTCATTGTCCACGTCATTACTAGGAAAGGCAAGGGTTACAAACCGGCAGAGGATAATCCCACTCGCTTTCACGGCGTATCCCCTAAAGGCGAGCGCTCGGGTATAACACCTGCATACAGTGAGATATTTGCTCGAACAGTCGGTGGTTTCCTCAGAGACAATCCCAGGCTAGTAGTGATAAGCGCTGCCATGGTTGAAGGTAATAGCCTTTCCTCTCTGGTTAAGGAGTTTCCCCGACGCATCTACGATGTAGGGATTTCTGAGCAGCATGCGGTTACCTTAGCCGCTGGGTTAGCCAGTCAGGGTTTTATACCTATTGTAGCTATATATTCCACTTTCTTGCAGCGTGCCTTTGACCAGGTATTGCACGATGTTTGTCTTCCTGATCTGCCTGTCATTTTTGCCCTGGACCGCAGCGGCATTGTGGGAGAGGATGGCAAAACACACCAAGGGATATTTGATTTATCCTATCTTAATTTGATGCCTAATATGATTGTTTGCGCACCTAAGGATGAGAATGAACTTCAAAACCTGCTTTATACTGCCCTCAATGCAGAGAGCCCTATGGCAATTCGTTATCCTCGAGGCCGGGGAACAGGTGTTCCCTTGGCCACCGAGCTTCATCAACTTTCTATAGGCAAAGCTGAGATAATCAAGCAAGGTAAGGATTTAGTCATAATAGGCATTGGCTCTACGGTCATGCCTGCTCTAGAAGCAACAGGGCAGTTGGCTCTTCGGGGCATTGATGCTACGGTGATTAATGCTCGGTTCGCTAAACCCTTGGATAAAGAGCTTATTTTGGATGCAGTCAACCATATTAAAAGAGTGGTTATAGTGGAGGAGAATGTTCTTAGCGGTGGCTTTGGTGCTGCAGTGCTGGAGTTGCTAGGAAAAGCCGGGATTTCAGATGTCAAAGTGAAGCGGTTAGGCATTCCTGACGAATTCGTAACCCACGGCAAACAGGATTTTCTTCGCTCTATTTACCGTCTGGATGCCCAGGGAATAGCAAGGGAGTGCGTTGATTTCCTGGCTCAAGTGCAAGCATAGGTGGAGGGGGAGGGTTCCAAATCCCTATCATCTAATAATAGTGTCTAGTTTTATAAAGACGTTGCTTTGTTCTCCTGAACCATCCTCTTGAATTCATAAAGTTTGGTAATTGCTTCCAGAGGGGACATTGAATCAATATCAAGCCGGCTAATTTCATCAGCCAACAAGGAGTCTTGGGAGAAAAGAGGAATCTGGAGCCCCGACAGTGTCTGGGCTTTACGGTGGGAGGCCTTGCCTTTTTTAAAAGCACGACTCTCTAGCTCAGCCAAGACCTCCTGAGCTCGAGCGATTACCGATTTGGGCAAGCCAGCTAACTGAGCCACATGGATGCCATAGCTCCTGTCAGTACCCCCGTGGACAATCTTGTGTAGAAAAATGACTTTGTCTCCTTCCTCCGCCACCGCCACGTTGAAGTTTTTTACTCTGGGTAGGGTATCAGCCAGGTCCACCAATTCATGGTAATGAGTGGCAAAAAGGGTCTTTGTCCCAAGTTCAGGGTGGTTATGGATAAACTCAGCTACTGCCCAGGCGATGGAAAGTCCGTCATAGGTGGAAGTGCCCCGCCCAATTTCATCCAGGATGATAAAGGAGCGCGGGGTGGCATTGTTCAGGATATTCGCCGCCTCGGTCATCTCCACCATAAAAGTAGATTGCCCGGCGGCCAGGTCTTCCTGTGCACCAATACGGGTGAAGATGCGGTCAACAATGCCAATATTCGCTGAATCGGCAGGGATAAAGCTTCCTATCTGAGCTAAAAGGATGATGAGGGCTACCTGCCTGAGGTAGGTAGACTTTCCTGACATGTTTGGGCCTGTGAGTATAATAATTTGATTATCCTTATTACATAAATAAGCGTCGTTAGGGATAAAATTATCGCTGCCTATACTTTGTTCTACAATGGGGTGGCGTCCTCCCTTGATGTCGATGGCATCATCGTTGGTCAGCGTTGGCCGGACATAACTATGGCGCACTGCGACCTCAGCAAGGCTGGAGAGGGAATCAATTTGAGCTATAGCTCTGGCGGTGGTCAAAATTTGCCTCCCGATTGCACTTATCTGCTGGCAAATCTGTCGGAAAATAGCAGTCTCCAGGTCAGCGATTTTCTCCTGAGCATTGAGAATCAACGATTCATACTCCTTAAGCTCAGGAGTGAAGAACCTTTCCGCCTCCGCCAAAGTCTGTTTACGGATATAGTCAGGGGGAACCAGGCTGAGATTAGCCCGTGATACCTCAATATAATAGCCGAATACCCGGTTGTAGCCTACTTTTAAGGATTTAATTCCTGTGCGCTGCCTTTCCTTTTGCTCCAGACCAGCCAGATATTGCTTGGCTTGCCGTGAATTGCGGCGAATTTCATCCAGTTCAGGGGAGAAACCCTCCCTTATCACACCACCTTGCTCCAACCCCCCTGGCTCATCGGCAATGGCTCTGGCGATTAAGTCCACGATGTCGGGACAGGGCTTAAGTTCGGCGCTTAGCCAGTTTATGGCATCCCCATCTGCCATCTCTGTTTTCAAGTCCGGCACTTTCTCTAAACTAGAGCGAAGCGTTACTAGCTCTCGGGGTATGACTCTGCCGCTACTCACTCGGTTAACCAGCCTTTCCAGGTCGGCAATATCTGATAAGAGAGAAATGACTTTTTCGCGAGCCAGGCTATTTTGATGAAACCAGGCAATTGTCTCTTGCCGCCGATTCAATGTAGCAAGGTCCAGTAGAGGATGCCGCAGCCAGTTCTTGAGCATCCTGCCACCCATGGCTGTTTTGGTCAGGTCAATGACGGAGAGGAGGGAGTGGCCAGTTTCTCCCCACCTGCCGCCCTGAAAGAGCTCCAGATTGCGGATGGTCTGGCCATCGATGGTCATAAAGGAATCTGTGGAGTAGGTAGCAAGTTTGTTTAGCTGGGGCAGAGTTTCCTTCTGCGTTTCCTTAACATAATGCACTAATGCACCGGCGGCTCTTATGGCTAAAGGCAAACCGGCACAGCCATAGCCTTCCACGGTAGCCACATTGAAATGTTCCAGCAAAGATTCCCGGGCAATCTCCAAATCAAACCAGTAGTCGTCCAGTCGGCTTATGGTGAATGGCAATTGAGCATAATCGTCGGCACCTTCGGGAATAAGAACTTCGCTGGGCTGAAGTCGCTCCAATTCAGGCATGGCTCTTTCAGCAGGAAGCTGAGTGGTGGCAAACTCGCTCGTGCTTATATCAACGTAGGCGATTCCCGCTTTTTCGCCTTCAACGACCAGGCAAGCCAGATAGTTATTGCTCTTACTGGCAAGCAGATTAGGCTCGACCACTGTCCCCGGCGTCACCACGCGAATGACGTCCCTTTCCACCAGCCCCTTGCCCGGCGGGCTGAGTTGCTCACAGATAGCTACCTTATGACCCCGGTTGATGAGCTTAGCCAGATAGTTATCCAGAGCATGGTGAGGTATCCCCGCCATGGGTATCCTCTGTCCCTTGCCCATCTCCCGGGAGGTCAGGACAACGTCCAGCTCTTGCGAAGCGACTTTGGCATCCTCGTCAAAAGTCTCATAGAAATCACCCAGGCGGAAGAAAACAATAGCTTCGGGATACTTCTGCTTAACCCTGAGATACTGCTTTCTGAGAGGTGTTACAGCCATCCATGTTATTTTACTAGCTCTTCAAGAACATATAAAGCGGCGGATGTGAACACAGGAAGAAGGCTTCAACAAAAGCAGCCAAAGGACTATAATGATGGTGGCTAGAAAGAATCAAAAGTTATCCCGTAGAGATTCTGCATGTATCAGGCTTATATCAGTAGGCTCGTAAGCTTTGAGGAAGAGTAGAAGTATATGAGTGATGGGACGAAATCTATTAAGAGTGCATATGGTGAAGGAAATATTTGCCCAATATGCCAAATAATGGTTAGTAGCTTAGGAGAGCATATTCGCAGTACTCATGGGGAGGAAGAATTTCGACGAGCCGTGTTGAAGGTAAAGGCAGGAGGTATGTCTGACCCTGAAATTGGCTCACGGTTTGGTATTACTTTTAAACAATTAGAGAAACTCATAACTGAGACATACGGCATTAATATCTCGGTTCTTAAAAAGCCGAAAAGGATAAAATATTGGGCACCAAAAGATTTTAAAGAGGAGACAACAACTGTATGGAGCTTTAAACAGAGAGGAAACTGGGCAACTCACAACGGGAGATATAGAGGGAATTGGTCACCCTATATCCCAAGAAACGTAATATTAAAGTACTCCAAGCCGAGAGATGTTGTCCTAGATTATTTTGTTGGTGGGGGAACAACAGCAGTTGAAACAAAATTATTAGGTCGGCGATGCATTGCTAGAGACATCAATCCTGCTTGTGTAGGGTTAACCTTAGAAAATTTGAATTTTGGATTACCAGAGACATTTTTAGGAGAGCTTTCTAATTGTGAGCCGGAAGTTTCTGTAGGTGACGCACGGGATTTATCCGATTTATCTGATAACAGTATTGACCTTATCTGTGCCCACCCGCCATACGCAGGCATAATAAATTACAGCTCCAAAGTTGAAGGAGACTTGTCAAAATTAGGTCTGGAAGAATTCTTACAGGGGATGCGGAAAGTAGCTGAAGAAAGTTACAGAGTTCTTAAACCTGGCAGAAAATGTGCGATACTCATTGGAGACACCAGGAAACGAAAGCATGTTATTCCCATAGGTTTTCGGACGATTAATGTCTTTTTAGAGGCTGGTTTTAAGTTAAAAGAGTTGGTCATTAAGCGACAGCATAATTGCAAGAGTACAGGGTTTTGGTATGCCAACAGTAGAAAGTACAACTTTCTCCTCTTAGCTCACGAATACCTACCGATTTTCGAAAAACCTAAATCCCTCATTCCTTTGGCTGTGGGAGAAGAGGTAGCAGATTACGGTTTGCTTTTCCCTGCTCTGGAGAAACCGGTGATAAAAAGGAAGCTGGATGAGTTTGAGACTACGACAGTGTGGATCTTGCCAGAAAAAGATTTTGAAGAGCGCCTAAACAAGAATGTAATTGATAGATACTCAAATGGGAAAGGATACTCGACTATCTCTTTTGTTTCCCACTCCGAGAACGAGACAGAAATAATCTTGGAAGAAGGGCAAAAAGGTAGAGGGTTGCTCTTTATTAAGTCACCGTTTTTGGCTAATAGCCCTTCTTATTCAAATATTGAATTTTATTTGCAGAAGACAAAAGAATTTGTAAATCGGGAGTTGCCTAAAATAAGTGAGGGTGGGTTTATAGTAATCCAAACACAAGATGTAAGAATAGGCGAATATATAGAACCCCTTGCGAAAAGAGTGGTAGACATGTTGGCGCCTGATAATCTATCGCTCAAGGAAATAGTAGTTATTACTAAGGAAGGGGCAAATTCAAACACTCAGAACTCAGGCAATTTCCTGAAGATAACTCACCAATATCTACTTGTATACGAGGTGAAAAATGAAGAGGAACATATACACATGAAATAGAGCTAACTAATCTGCAAATTAAAAATAGACCTCGTGAAGAATTTAGAAAGCTCTTAGAAAGAGTAAGGTATAGAGGCTACGAAGAGGAACAACTGACAGGTGGTAAGAAAATCGTGATAACGAAACCGGGCGGTAAATTTGTTTACGGTAAGGTTAAACGCGAGGATTTTATGGTTTGGGTTTATAATCCAGATGACTCAACTCTTTGGTTAATTTCCCATAAAGACATATACGAGGATCTTGAACAAAAAGGAAAAGTTAATCCCGATGAAACCATCAGAATAATAGATGCTCTTGAAAGAGTTTTTACTGGTGAAGAACCCAGTGATGTACTAAAGACTATAAGTTTTAGTAATCTATGTGGAGAGCCACCGGAGGTTTTGCTTAAAGCCTATAAATGGGTATGGGGACAGGAGGACTGTAACTATCCAGAAGGAAAGGGTAGGGAAATGTCGATGAAAAGTAGCAGAGAACTGCGTGAAAGATTAAGGGGAGGTTAAGATGAACAATCTATCTATGCTAAGAAAAAGATGGGAAAGATTATAACTCCTCGTTGTATTCTACTATACCACCTTTGTGGGAAACGTCCCTTTAATTCTTAAGGAACGGAAAATCGTCGCCAACAAAGGTCAGTCTATATGTAAGGAAAATAATGGAGTGGTATCTTTATCAGATAGGATAACAAAGGGGATTGTTGAATTCTTTGGAAATGTTGTTTTCGAGTTTGATGCAGTATCGCTTTACAGGAAAAACAGGATGATTGCTCCAAGAGGTTATGGAATCTCAGAAGACGATATTGATAAATATGATGAACTGCCATTTTCTGAAAACGAGTGGATTGTTCCTAGGAAACTAGAATTTGATTTAGAGGACATTAATATAGTGCTTCTAATAACGAGCATGGATTTTAAAGAGTCAATATTTGAAGATGTCTTTAGAATATTGAAATGCAAAGGTATTGAATATTGCTTCTTATCTGAAAAGTGACTTCCAGATATGTACTCTATGATACAATAAGATACTTCTTTAGAATTGTAAACTGGAAAAATTTATAAAATGAGAAACCTTGTTAGATTATTAGAAACAATTTACTATTATCTGAAGGTATCTTATAAAATTTGGCGTGTTAAACGCGTTAAAGAAGATGACCTTGTTTATATAACCAAGAAAAATGTTCAGATTGGAGTTTACCCTGGGAAAAAAACCGGAATCACCCTACGATTTCATAGTGAAATACAAGGAACCAGACAAGCGGGAACGCACGCCAGCTCATGTTCACTTGATTGTAGAAATGTATGTCAAGCATGCCTATAATCCTTCATTAACCCTGAAACTAAAAGACCATATCTTGACGATGCTCAGTCAAATACAACCCGTAAATTCATTTCCGCCAAACCTCCAGTTCTTCAAGCCACAGCACATTGAGTTATTCAAAGACTTAGATAAAGTTGGTGAGTTCACCGTAGAGTTCTTACTTGTTGTAACGGAACTTATGGCAATACAAGAGAAAACAAACTACCCACAAGGTTCGCTAACAGAAAGCCTGTATAGGAATTTTGGAGTTAAAGACCGTTTTTCAGTAATACAAAAGGCAGTATTGAAGAGATTGAGATAATAACCATTGTCAGAAGAGAAAATTGAAATTTTTGTTGAGGAGAAGTTTCGTGGGCTGGTTGTCGAGGACTGGGCGAGAAGGATAGTTAAAACAGTCCTTGAGGCTGAAGGGGTGACTTCTCCTTATGAGGTGAGCCTGGTTTTTACCGATTCTGAGACGGTGAAACAACTTAACAGGGACTATCGGGAGGTGGATGAGCCTACGGATGTGCTTGCTTTTTACATGCTTCCCCAGAAGGGATCTGATTCTTCCTTCGCTCTCCCTCCCGATGGTGTAACCAGGCTGGGAGAGGTAATCATCTCTTATCCCCAGGCGGTAAAACAATCCAAAGAGCAAGGACATTCACCCGAAAAAGAGCTGACATTGCTTATTATCCACGGGATACTTCACCTTTTGGGCTACGACCATGAAGAGCCAGAGGAAGAAAGCAAGATGAGAGAAAGGGAAAGAGAACTCCTGGAAAGATACTTGTCCCGGCAGTGATACAATATAAGTGTAGGATGGGGTTGAGGGTGCCAAACCGCTCCAATTATTCAGTGACTGGCATTCCACAGCGTCATTTAGTACAGGCACAAGCGGGACTTAAACCGGGGTATTTAAAGTGCAAAAAGCGCAGAGGAGGTGAAGATGGCTAAATTCGTAATGCTGACGACACTCACTGATGAGGGAAGAAAGACTATCACGGAGAATCCTGCGAGGATTAAAGAGGTCAACAAAGAAGTAGAGGCAATGGGAGCGAAGATTCTGGCTCAGTATGCTCTACTAGGGCCGTATGACTTTGTGAACATTATAGAAGCCCCCAGTAATGAAGCAGTATCAAAGGTGGCGATAGCGTTGGGCTCGCGAGGTACTCTTCAGACCATGACCATGGCTGCTATGGATGTTGGCGATTTCATTGGCGGTCTTAGAAAGTAGAAGTAACCGTTGGTTACCCGCTTGTGCTATCAAATTTTAAGACTGATTAGGATTTGGAATTAAAGCATTAATGCTAGAAATGCAAAACTGCTCAATTCTCTGGAGTTAAGATTCAGAGATAGTTGAGAATTATGATTTGTGTGGTGGTAGGTAGGGACGATGAAGTAATCGAGAGCTTGGGTTTTGCCTCTAGCTCTGGAACTCTCATTTTGTTCAGGAATTTGTCCACAGGGCCGAGATTACCAGTAAAAGCCTCTGTCTTGTAGTGCATGGGGATGACAATAGGAGGCTCTAATTGCCTTACTATTTCTACAGCCGTGTCAAGTGATATAGTAGATACCTCCCCGACGGGCAAGAATAGTATATCGACATCACCTATTTCTTCTATCGAATGTGGGTCCAGAGGATGCCCTAAATCACCTAGATGACATAAAGTTATATCATCCATCTCAATGATATAAATGGTATTCTTGCCTCTTAAATCCCCCTTCTTATTGTCGTGGAAAGAGGCGACTCCCGTAATAAAAGTTCCCCCTATTTCATATTCCCCGGGGCTTTTTACTTGTCTGGGGTCATTGACAATAGCCTCGATGTAGCTGTGGCCAGGGTGGAAATGGCTCAATGTCACTATGTCTGCTTCAAGTTCACCCAGGCGATAGCCCAAATCAGGATGACATGGGTCTGTTATGATGGTTTTTTCTTTCCCGCTAATCAGAAAGCAGGAATGTCCTAACCAGGTAATCTCCATCAGCGTCTAAAGGATAACCTTTTTTTCTATCTTTGTCGATAGCAACACAGCGAAATCCAAAAACTCAATTTCCAGAATTTAGGTATCAATATTTAGTGCTTAGCAAGGGATGCATCAGCTTGCACTCGTGATCAATTTTTTCCACAGAGCTCACCAGAAGTGTCATCTCTTTCATGCCCACCACAATGATTTCCTCGTCGGCGTTTATGGTTGAGCTGGACAAAGCTCGCCACAGCTCACCGCTAACTCGAACATAACCTGTAGGGGAGATAGGGGTTGCTGTTCGTCCTCGACTTCCAACATCAGGTGAAATTATCGGTTTCTTATCCAGCGCCTTTCTACCACGCCGGTAATTCACCCATGCGTATGCTCCCAGCGCGGCCATCATGAGAATAAGACACCACAGAGGGATATTTATCCCGAACATTGGCAGCAGCCAGAGCACAACTGTTGCCAGGGCTGCCTCTTCAAGCAGGGTTGTTATAATGGTATGTACTGTATATACCTTGTGTTTCATTTCGTTACTGAGGCAAAGGACAGACATCCTCTAAATTCATAACTAACGGCCTCAATCACCATAATTCTCTCCACGCTGGAAAGAGTTGCAGAGAGGGAAAACTCACTCTCGGCCACACCTTCTCCCCACGAGGGAGAGGGTTTTATAGGCAATTATGGAGAAAACTACAGAGTTAATGATATGCAAAGTAATGGAAATAGTCAAACAACGGGACAATTGACAAAAACCAATATAATGGTTAACATCTTGGAAATAAAGGTTAACGAGGTGAAGGGACAGATATTAAAAGCTTTGCGAGAGTGTAGCGATTATCTTTCTGGCGAGACGCTCTCCAACCAACTTAGCACCTCCAGAGTCTCTATCTGGAAACATATTCGTAGCCTGAAAAAGGACGGCTATGTAATAAAGGCTTCGCCCGGGGGATACAGGCTGTTCTCCTCTCCTGATTTACTGCTCCCCTATGAATTTCCCGATTTAGAACAAAGAATTCACTACTTTCCGGAGATTGGCTCGACCATGGATGTCGCAAGAGAGTTGGCTAAAAAGGGGGCAGGGGAGGGGACAATCGTGATTGCCGAAGTTCAGACCCGTGGGCGGGGAAGATTGAGTCGAGAATGGCTCTCACCAAAAGGAGGGATTTACTTCACTCTCCTTTTACGACCCAGGATAAGTCCAGCATATGCTCCCAGGATAAACTTGATGGCTTCTGTCGCCGTGGCGGTTACGATTAGAAAACTCTTTGGGTTAAAGGCCGAGTTAAAATGGCCCAACGATGTCTTAATTGAAGGAAAGAAGCTGTGTGGCATACTGGCTGAAATGGATGCCGAGATGGATGTTGTAAACTTTGTGAACCTTGGGATAGGTATAAACGCCAATACATCTATTCCTCAGTTTGAAAAAACGGCGACCTCATTGAAGGATGTTCTAGGAAAGGAAATCTCCAGAAAGAAATTTTTAAGTGCATTGTTAATGGAAATAGAACGGCAGAAAACTCTGTTGATGAAAGCGGATTTACTCGAAGAGTGGAAAAAACTCTCTGCGACATTAAATAATGATGTAAGGATAGTAGCGGCAGGTGAGGTGATAGTGGGGCGGGCAATTGACATTGATACCACCGGAGCATTGATAGTGAAGGAGGAGGATGGTTCTGTGAAGGAAGCAGTAGCCGGGGATTGTATTCACCTGAGAGAAGAGGCACCCAATACTGATATATGAACAGTCAGCCGTCAGTAATTGATATTCAATAATGAAGCTGATAGCCGCATTGTTATAAGATGATACAACTAACTATCATTGCCGTCTATTTTCTGGCCATAATTGGCGTAGGAGTGTGGAGTAAGCGGAGAGCTGGAAGCCAAAATGGCTTCTTCATTGCCCATCGTCGGGGAACTCTGCCCCTTATCACCGGCTCAATTGTAGCCACCGCAATAGGTGGCTCGGCACTTGTAGTGACATCTAAGTTAGGATTTGAGCTAGGTTTGCCCGGTGCCTGGTGGCTTCTTGTCGGCTCTGTCGGGCTCGTGCTTCTGGGAGTGTTCTTTGCCAGGAGAGTAAGAGGTGCTGCGCTTTATACTCTCCCAGAGCTGGTGGAAAGGCAATATGACCGCCGTGTGAGTTTGGCATCTGCTATTCTTATCGTTGTCGCCTGGATAGGGGTAGTAGCAGGACAAATCGTGGCTGCTGGAAGTTTTCTATCTATTTTGGGGATAGGTTCTACTACCTTCTGGGTAGTCATTTTCACCGCGGTTGTTGTAGTTTATGCCATTCTGGGTGGTCAATTCTCAATTATCCGCACTGATGTCTTTCAAGCACCAATATTTTTTGTGGGGGTTTTTATAGTCTTGGCGCTGGTTTTTTCTCGTGTGGGAGGACTTGATGGGCTAAAAGCCTCCCTCCCTCTCAGTTATTTCTCTTTTCCAACAAACCCTGCCTTCGATTGGAAGATGCTTTTGTCCTTTTTAATTCTCGTCGGGGCGACTTATGTAGTCGGGCCTGATATGTATTCCCGACTTTTCTGCGCGAAGGGAGAAAAAACAGCTATGCAATCAGCCATTTTATCGGCGTTTCTTTTCATCCCCCTGGCTTTTGCCATCACCCTTATAGGAATGAGCGCCAAAGTTTTATATCCCCAAATTGTGCCTGGCGATGCTTTTCCTCAGGTAATAAGTGAGGTTCTTTCTCCCGGTTTAAGTGGATTAGTCATCGCTGCCGTAATTGCTGCGCTTATGTCCTCAGCGGATACCTGCCTGCTTAGCCAAAGTGTTATTTTAACCGAAGACATAATCAAACGAGTGTATCCTGCACTTGATGAGGGAAAAACCGTCTTGCTAACTCGCTTAAGTCTAATTGGATTAGGCCTCGTGGCGTTGGGATTAGCTTTAACTTTGAAGACAGTTTATGAATCTCTCCTCTTTGCTTACACTGCATTCACCTGCGGCTTGGTTGTTCCTGTGATTGCCGGATTTTATAAAGATAAGCTAAAAGTGACACCAAGAGGTGCTCTGTCTGCTCTCATAGGTGGCGGGACAATAGGCTTGCTGGGAAAGATACCGGGTCTTGACCTCCCTCTCAAAGGGGACCTTGGCCTCATAGGTTTTGCTGTAAGTGCTATTCTCCTTTTCGGAGTGAGCTTCCTCACCAGAAAGAGATAGTCTAAAAGGCATAAAACTGGACTTGCCTACTGGGGTGGTGTGAGACACCACCCCAGTAGGCAAGCTTCTCTGTATAACAGGGCACTTTATATCACCCTAGTTCTGCCAGACATCCTCTGTAGCTTCAACAGCCCAAACAATGGGGTCAATCAGGAGCTCCCTGTCTATAGCCCTCAAAAACTCATTTCCGGCTATGAAATCCGCGACAGGCGGGCTAAACTGGTAGTACAGAGCGACAAATTGAGAGCCCGCGGGGCTTTTCAGCAACACTCTGTCCCAGAACTCTCGCAACACATCAATCTGTTCCGCAGCCGGAGTTCCGTAGGTTGCGGTGGCAATAAAACAACCTCTGGAGGGTGATGGTGTGTCTGTGGTGAATTGAAAGATAGCATCTTTAATCTCAATCTCAGTATTGTTATAACTAACCTGGGCTTTGAAATCATATTTGGTGTTGGAGCTAAGTCCGGTGACCGACTCAGCATGAGTGTCATCCACTGATTTAGATACCCAATCAGTGTAGTACCAAACCAAGCTGGTGGACTTCTTGTAGGCAAAGCACACCTCCGCCTGGCTAAAGTCTCCCACAGTATAGTTCATATTCAGGGTGGCTGAACTGGTACTGACCTCGGTGGCGGCTTGTGTAGTAACCGTCGGATCTTCTGAAGGGAATGGTAACTCCTCAAACTCGGCTGTTATGGAATAGTCGCCGTTCATGGTGATGTCGGTCGAGGCAGCGTTGACATCAGCGATGGTGTCCACATCACCAATTCAGTTGACGAACTCGTAACAGGCGTCTGCCTCGGCCACCAGGTCGACTACAAATTTCTCGCCATAAGTAAAAGTCCCCTCGCCGGGTGTGGTGACCAAGCCTCCTCCCATGCTGGAGCTAGTGAGATCATGTTGTCACCCATGTAATCACGACTTTCCCGGCAGCACCAACACCGCCAGCATAGGAACCTCCATTTGCCTGAGTCCGTGCTCCTCCTCCCCCGCCACCGGATATATCTCCGGGATTGCCGTTTGAAGTACCCCTGCTATGCGCAGCACCACCCGAACCACCACCATTGGCACCGTTCCCACCGGCGCCCGAGCCACATCCTTACCAGTGGCACCATCTCCACCATCGCCTCCTGCAATCCTAGTTTGACCAACAGAATCTTCTATCGCAACACCAGTCCCTCCCGCTGGGCTACCACCCACTGTATTTCCTGTTCCGCCTGAACCACCTGCAGCAAGAACAAGTGCATTATCAGGGTCTGTAGTGAGCCCGACAAACGAAGGGCTGTCCGGGTTGCCGTCATCTCCAGCGACTCCAGTTCCCCCTGCCCCAACGATAACCTGCAACTCTTGCCCAGATTCTACAGTTAGTAATGAAGAGCAAAGGGGTAAGATATCCGAGCTTCTTATCAGCTATCCCAGTCTTAAGGGATTCTAGTGGGCTAAAGAGAAGCTAAGAGAGCTCTA
>JAGHCA010000070.1 GCA_021160725.1 Dehalococcoidia bacterium
AAGCGGAGCCTCTTTATTTCAGGGCAGGTGAGTTATCTCGGTGGGTGGTTTTTTGTGTAGCTCGCACTTTATTCTTGCTTCCCGAAACATGTCTGTAAAGGAGTTATCATTATAACTGCCAAAGGTTACGAATCGCTTTATTTTGGCATTGACCAGCATCTTGGCGCAGAGTATGCAGGGGGTGTGGGTGCAGTAGATGGTAGCATCTTCAAGGGTGATGCCATGGAGTGATGCCTGTATGATTACATTCTGCTCGGCATGAATACCTCGGCATATTTCTTGTCTGGTTCCAGATTCTATGCCCAACTCGTCCCTGAGGCAACCGAGTTCCAGGCAATCTTTAAGTCCGGCGGCAGCCCCATTGTATCCGGTGGCTAATATGTGCTTGTCCTTCACCGCCACAGCGCCTACATGGTGGCGCCGACAGGTGGAGCGCTCCGCCACCACAGCAGCTATCTTGAGGAAATATTCATCGATATCCGGTCTGGTTTCCCTTTTCATTTCAAAGCGGATAGAACTCGTTCCGTCTCTTTTTCCAGCTCTTCCAAGGAATCTTCATTTACTATGGTAAAATCGGCCATAGCAATTGGTCCACCCTTGTTGCTATTCTCTATCTCGGATTTATCTCGGCTGGCTGCTTCCTCAAGTGTCAGGGGACGATTTGCTCTACGAGCAAGCCTGGCATGTCTAGTCGCTGGCGATGCCCAGACAGCAACCGTAGTGAACTGCTTGCCATAGTACTCCTTCAAAAAAATATATTCTTCCCAGGAGTATAGCCCGTCTACCACGACATTCGATGATTTCAATGAGCGATCAATCCTGGGCAGGTTCAATTTGGCATAAGCAGCCATCCCATGTTCTTTTCTCAATTGTTGTCTGACATAACGCTCGTTTTCTTCATTCTGCTCCAGACCTTTGTTCCCGAGTTCTTCGTCTGTAATATCTCCAAACCGCACTTTCTTAAAGTCATGCTCTTCAAATATCCTGGCTACTTCTGACTTGCCTGCACCTGCCATGCCTACGATTGCTATAACTTTCACGGTTTATACGTAATTAAATCCGATAAGAATCGGCGAATTGCCACAGCGATATATTAACAAGATTTACACAACTATCATAGAGAAAATCTCAGGCCTCAGTAAAAAATTGACCATCCTTACTCTTCGATAAATTCAAGGCGGGCTCTTAATACTCTTCTGTTAAATGTGAAGAAACTTGGATTACCATGGCGAGGAAGAAAATCTTGTCACTGATAATGATAGATATCGCACTGGCTTGCCTGGTAGCGCAGCATGAATTATACTAGATTTCGGTAAGTTGGGTTACATCCGTGTAATCTTGTGGTGACTAAATGTTTGGTATTCTTTGCCGAGAAGATATCCTGGAGATGTTAAAGGCAAGCCCTCCCCTGGCGGACAATTTATTTGATATTCAACAGCAGGTCCAACCCAACGGCATAGATTTGACCCTCAAGGAAATAGCTATGCTTTCTTCGCCGGGTAGCCTGGGTATCAGCAATGAAAGCAGAACTCTGTCCAGTACTTCTCCACTCGCTTTCGATGGTCTGGGGCGTATAGACCTGATGGCCGGTTGTTATCTGGTTACTTACAACGAGGTGGTTAATATTCCCAGGAACATAATAGCTCTGGCAACCCCTCGTTCAAGCCTTCTGCGCTGTGGTGTCAGCATTCATAGTGCAGTTTGGGATGCTGGCTATTCGGGCAGGTCTCAATCTCTCATGGTGGTCTACAATCCACGGGGGTTTCGGATATACAGAAACGCCCGAATTGTTCAAATGGTCTTCTTCCTCTTGAGCCGCGAGGTAGCCCAGGGCTATCAAGGTATCTTTCAAGGGGAGAATGTGTGACAGAGTGTACTTAGGCCGGGGATAGCTCTGTTTGCCCTGCTAGCTTTGTTGCTTGCTCCAATCCGGGACATCACTGGTGAAGGGTGCACGTACTTTCTGGGCGACCTTGCGGAAATGGAATCCTTGAACAGCAAGCGTTACGGACAAGGGGAAGGTTTTTGGTTTTTTCAGCAAAGTCCAGGCAACCAGCTTCCAATAGTATATCCTCCCTTTCTCCTTAATCCCCAATGCCCATGTGGCCCTTATCAATGCTATGAGATGGAGAAGAGAAATCTTAAATTTCCTTTTATGGCTAGGTTTATACTCTCTTAGAAAAGTTTTAATACGCTCATAGTATTGCTTGGGTGCATAGACTGTATCTACAACATGTTTATAGCCCCTGGCAAGAGCTTCGTAGCCCATTTTGGGGATGAAGTTGGTTGAACCATCCGTGTTATCACCAGAGCCTTTTGGCAATATGCGATTCTCCTTTTTCAGACGTTTGTATAATCTTGTCTCTGGGGGAGCCATCAGCACACCAACCATAGCCATAACGATTCCACTCTTTTGAATGAAATCGATTTGGTTCCTGAAGATGGAAAGTGGATCACTATCAAACCCAACAATAAATCCTCCCTGCACCTGGAAGCCGTGGTTCTGTATCCTCTTAACCGAAGTCAATAAATCACGACCTTTATTCGGCAGTTTATTACATTCGACTAAACTTTCTTCATTGGGACTTTCGATGCCCACAAATACCATGTCAAATCCTGCCTCGCTCATTAGATGCATCAGCTCTTCATCATCGGCAAGATTTATAGATGCTTCGGTAAAAAACGTAAAGGGACGTTTCTTCTCTTCCATCCACTTAATTATTGCCGGCAGAATTTCTGATTTAAGTTTCCGTTTGTTGCCAATGAAATTATCATCAACAAAGAATACGCTGGCTCGCCACCCCATATCGTATAATGCGTCCAGTTCAGCTATTATCTGGCTTTTGTCCTTGGTTCGTGGTACATGCCCGTTCAGTATAACGATATCGCAGAATTCACAATTGAAAGGACAGCCTCGAGAATACTGGATAGTCATTGTCTGGTATTTTCTCTTGTCGATTAGCGACCACAAAGGTACTGGGGTTTTTCTTATGTCGGGAAATTCTTCAGTCATGTAGATATGTTTGGCACATCCCTTCTCTAAATCTTCTAAAAAGAGCGGCATTATATTTTCAGCCTCTCCAAATATAAGATGGTCTATATCGTCAAACCCAAAATCTTCATACCCACGGTTGAAAAAGGGACCACCGGCAACAATCTTGGTCCCTAACTTCTTACACCTTTCGATAACCTCCCTAGCTGAATTTTGCTGCACTACCATAGCGCTGATAAATACATAATCAGCCCACTTAAGGTCTTTATCTGTCAGGGTTGTGGTATTCATATCCACAAGCTTTTTCTCCCATTCCTCGGGAAGCATGGCAGCTACAGTTAATAAACCCAGAGGGGGGAAAGTTGCCTTTTTAAAAATAAATTTTAAAGCATGCTTGAAACTCCAGAAGGTATCTGGATACTGGGGATAAACTAACAGTATTTTCAACTTATTGTGCTCCTTTTTAATATAGCTT
>JAGHCA010000032.1 GCA_021160725.1 Dehalococcoidia bacterium
CCAGGATTGGCTGGATCTCGGTGACGATAACCTGTGCTCCGAGTCCCTGAGCCCGCCTGGCTATCCCTTTGCCACACCAACCATAGCCACATACAACTACTTTCCTTCCTGCCCAGAGTATATTGGTAGCCCTGGTGATGCCGTCTATTGTGCTTTGCCCCGTTCCATACCTGTTATCAAAGAAATGTTTGGTTTGAGCATCGTTTACGGCAATAATGGGGTAAATTAATTTACCCGCCTTTGCCAGGTTCCTCAGCCTGATAACCCCCGTGGTCGTTTCTTCAGTGCCACCAATGACGTCGGCAGCCAATTCGGTATAGTCCTTATGAAGGGTGGAAACCAGGTCCGCACCATCATCCATTGTAATCTGCGGCTTATGTTCCAGGGCGGTGATGATATGCCTGTAGTAAGTCTCGTTATCTTCTCCCCTTATGGCATTGACGGGAATGCCATAGTCAACCAGGGCAGCAGTTACGTCGTCCTGGGTACTTAAGGGATTGGAGGCACACAGGACTACCTCAGCGCCACCTTCTTTTAGAGCCAGAGCTAAATTAGCTGTTTCCGTGGTGATGTGGAGGCAAGCAGAGACGCGCACTCCCGCCAAGGGCTTTTCCCTGCCAAATCTTTCCTTTATCAGTCTGACGACCGGCATTTCCTTCCCAGCCCAGTCAATGCGAAGCCTGCCTTCTTGAGCCAGGGATGGGTCTTTAATATCGTAGTTCTTCATTAGCTAGTAATTTCCCAGCAAACTGCTCTCTTCCAAAACCATTTTATCTATTAGTTCCATAAAACTTCATGTTCCTGCCACTGAACTGCTCGGCAACCCAATCAGGTATATCCAATGTGCCCATCAGGATTGGTTTTTGATGACAATCGCTGCCGCCGGTCATGAGCATGTCGTGTTTTCTGGCAAACTCAACATATTGCGCGGTAGTTTTCTCATCATGTCTCGAATGCCAGCACTCAACACCATCAATGTATTGTAGCATATATTTCTCTATGACCTCCATTTGTTCCTTCAGGTCACGCGTTATTTTTACCAGGGATGTTCCGTGAGGATCATTGGGGTGGGCATGTATCAGTACTCCCCCGGCATTCCTGATGAGCTTTGATGCTTCAGCAAGAGAGAGTGGATACTTGTGGACATTACACTTGACCAGATATTTATCGAATGCCTCTTGCATGTCTTTGACAATGCCCTTTTTTATCAGATAGCTTGCTATATGAGGTCGCCCGAACACTCCGTCCACGCTTTCCTCGATTTTGCTGAGGTCTTTCTCGGTAAATCTTTCAATACCCTCCTTATCGAACTCGACGTTCAGGTTTTCTAAAATCTGGCGCGCCCTTTTCCTTCTATGTCCCTTGATCAACCGGAGCTTGTCCTTTAGCTCTTGATTACCGATATCATACCCATACCCCAGGAAATCCAGGGAAACATCTTTATTGCCCTCAGGATAATAGAAAGTCACGTTTAATTCCACCCCTGTGATGTAAGACATGCCATACTTTCTTGCCAGGGTGATAGCCGTTTCCTGGCAATCTATAGAATCATGGTCGGTTATCGAGATTAAATCGATTCTTCTATTTTTAGCTTCCTGGAAAACCTCTTCAATAGGAAGATTGCCATCCGAGCAGGTCCTGGTATGAATGTGCAAATCTATCTTCATTCCTTATCTCTTAAAAATTACCCCTTATGGTGTTATTCTGAGCCCTCTCCTTTGTCATTCTGAGCCGAAGGCGAAGAATCCCGCTCCTGCTAAATGTAAACTCCGCTAAGAATCCGAGACCCTTCCCCTTCGTTTCACTTAGGGTCAGGGTGACAAGAGAAGTTTCCTATCTCTTTTCCATACCGATAATATACCAATCTTCGGGCATGTCATATTGGGTATCAACTGTCAGGTGAATGATATTAAGTCTGGGATATAATCGCTTCAAGTCATCCACGTCCACTTCTTCAAACTTCTTTTTATTGTTGAGGTAGGCTTGCTCGGTGAGTGCATTCGATTCATAGTTTTCCTGTGTGCGTCGTAATATCCGGGCGATAGAGACCTCCTGCGGACAATGGGTTTGCAATATGACGAACGTCTTATTATGTTTGGCGGCTATCTCAGCAGCTCGTCTTCTCAACGCTTGGGTTACGAAGGTGGCATCGAGTATTACACTACCTCCATTTTCCAGGACCTCGTCTGCTCGTCGGAACACTTCATCGTACACAGCCGTTCGTTTGCTCATATCCGAGGCGACCTTCTCATCAAATACATTCTCGCCTTTCAGTACCTCCAGTCTAATCAGGTCGGAGCGCAGGATAGGGTAGCCCTTAATCCTGGATACCTCCTCACTGGTCTCGGTCTTCCATGTGCCCGGCAAGCCACAGGTAATGAGCAAAACACCAGTCCCCAGCTCGCTTTCTATGAATTTAGCAAACGGTTCTTTCAATTTATGCCCCCTGTACAATTCAACATCGGAACACTAGATTATAACTACTTAAACTCTCTTTGTCATTTCACATCTTAATTTGACCATCTTCCTTAGCCAGTGCTAAACTATTTTCGGGCAGCGTAGCTCAGTGGTAGAGCAGAGGACTCATAAGCCTTTGGTCGCTGGTTCAAATCCAGCCGCTGCCATATTCTGCATCCGCACAATTCTCTAGTGCCCCGGCCTACGAGCATCCCCGGCAGTCACTTATTGATATCCGGCAATTGGGACAGGATTGGTTCCTCTTGTACTCACTGCCCACTAGTCAACCTGGCCTGCACGTCTGCAATCAGGTCTTGTACCGCGATTCGTAATACTGTCTGTCCTTGCTTCAAAGTGTCAACGAGAGTATTGTAGTCCTCGTAGAAATAGACCGTCTTCCCATCCGTGAGCACTACAAAAGATGATAACGCCTTTGATTGGCTTCGTATGAATTGGAAGCTCGACCGTATCCGCTGTAGAGGCAGCGAACTATCCAACAATTTCACCAAGATTTTCAACTCGAAAATATCTTCTATGGAATAGAGACGTCGTGAACCCCTCCCAGATGCTGGCTTCACACTCGGTTTCACCAGACCTGTCTTATCCCAATACACAAGCTGGCTATAGGTAGCCCCGACCACATGAGATACTTCTGAAGTACGGAATGATACGGGTCTTTTTCTACGTGCCATTGCACCCTCCAACCGACATTATGAATAATATCATTACACTACTACCTGCAGTTTTGACACTGGTGCAAATCCAGCCGCTGTCACCCCTTGTATGAAGGAAAATCGCCGTACCTTTCAGCTGCAAAATACCCGTGCTGAGCCAAGCATACCCCAAAATCCCCACCTCTAGGTCCGAAAAGCTCTTTTTAATGTTGAAAAAGCCTTATCAACATCTTCATCACGAAAGATGACGGTCAGCTCAGTATATGTTGATACCACCTCAACTACATTTATTCCCTCCCACGCCAATAATGCCAGAATTGTGTAATAAGCGCCAGGTGTGTCTACCGTGTCTTTGGGAAGTTTAATAGTGATCGATGAAAGATTGCCAAAGTTCGAGATGAGTTTCTCGTCCTCGAATATTTCTCTAACGGTTCCTTCCACGTTCTTACTAACTATAATAGTCGTCTCCAAAACGCCTTGTGATACGGTACAGAAAGTATCTTTTTCATCTTTGATTCTTGTTAGAAGCTCGTTCTGCTTTGCCAACAGAACATCCGTAGTGGGAAATGCAAATGTAAACTCGGTTAAATTTGATCGAACCGTAAGATCCCCAATTTGCTTCAGGAAATTGATTTTTCCCACATTATTTCTCCTGAGCTCAATTGCATATCTTTTCAAAGCTACGATGATGGCTCCCACCTTTATTTCTTTTTTGACTATGGCTTCTACTTCAGGATGGATTTCTCTGGCAAATGCAGACAGATTTATGATTCCTCGTGATAGAGACTCCTGAATAAAGGGTGCTACTTTTACGATTTCTTGTACAGCTTCTTGTACAGATATCATGTTAAATATTTTACATTATACACAAATTTTGTCAAATTTCGACATATATTTGACTTTTAAAACAGCAGCATTATAA
>JAGHCA010000102.1 GCA_021160725.1 Dehalococcoidia bacterium
CGATAGTAGGAGCCAAGATGTGTGTAGGCGGTTTTGCCGACAAGGGAATGATTGGCCCCGAATGCCTTGACCCGATAAAGTTCATGAAGACGATGGCTGATATGGGCTGGCCTTTGAAATTTCAGGAGACGGTTTTAAGGAGTGTGTCCGTTTCATGAGCAATGGAGCCATTTAAGGTCTGATTGTAAGCATTTTATGCATGACTATTATGAAAAGAAGGTAGGATTTGGTTGAAAGAATTCTATACTGGAAGGTAAAGCGATAAATAATAGAGGTTTAGAAAAAGGAGGGAAAAAGTGCAGAAAATTTATACCAGGATGGGAGATGGTTCTGGCGTTGAACTAAGTGAGAGTGAACTAAAGCGAGACTTAGAAGAGGGTACCAAGGATGCTGCGGAGAGAGCCAAGGTTTCTCCTCTTTCTCAGGATGAGCTGGCGTATCTTTTTGATGTCTATAGCGACCCTGCCAGATTTGTGGGTGTAGACCATGGCAATGAAGTAATTTTCAGCTATGATAACGGCTCCTATAAGTCGAAAGAGGATCTAACGGAGATACCGCTATATGGAGTTCAGGAAGCTCAGGTTTATGAAAAGTTTTTAGGTGCAGATATATTGGATCTTGGCCAAATTGATTACAGTTTTAAGCCTGTGAAGGCTATTGCCACTTTTGAGCAACAGGCATTGGAGTATGCCTTGCTGGTAACAACTGTACCCATGTTTTATGGAGCACAGCCTAATCTAGGCTCATATACTCAACCGGATGGTCCTTGTGCCAATCCCATGGAACTACTGCCTCAGGGTAAAATAGCCGAAGCCAGGGCAGCTCAGGAAGAAATGATGGAACATGCCGTTCGGGATATGGTTTATGTAGGTAGTGCCATGTATGAGTCGGGAGCTGATGGCTTAAACTTCGATACCGTGGGAGCAGCAGGAGATATTGACTTTTTGGCTACTTTGCGAGCTATTGAGATATTAAAGAAGAAATATCCTCAGATGGCTATGATGGTAGGGATGGCAGGCGAATTCGTTCTGGGGATGCATGGGGAGGTAACTTATGATGGAGTTCGTTTGGCGGGATTGTATCCTCACAAACAAATTGCACTGGCAGAGAAAGCTGGAGCTACCATTTTTGGTCCAGCGGTTAATATCAATACAGATAAGTCGTGTGCCTGGAATGCAGCGCGGGCGATTACTTTTGTGAAAGCCTGTGTCGAGGTTTCCCATATACCGGTTCATGCTAATATGGGGATGGGGTTGTGTGGGATTCCTATGGCTGATTGTCCACCCGTAGATGCAGTATCCCGGGCTTCCAAAGCTATGGTAGAAATAACCAGATTGGATGGTTTGTAGGTGGGAGTAGGTGACCCTGTGGGGATGGAGGTGGCTCATGTAAGTGCTTCGGGTATGGGCGGGATGCGCACTGCTGGAGATCTGGTAGCGCGTATGCAGATATCCCGAAGTATGAAAATCAAAGAAGCTAAAGAATATGTAGCCAACAAATTAGGAATTTCTGTACAGGACATTGCCGATCCGATAGTGATGGGTGAATTAAGGCAGGACCTGAATATCGGCACAGTGGCTCCTTTTGTGGGGGGAGCTAGAGGGATAGAAGCCAAACTGCGCATAGCAGAGTTATTGGGCATAGAAATCAACTGTGTAAATAAGTTTAGGGATAAGGTAAAATAGCGACAAAAATACCAAGGAGGTCTTTAATGAAAACCAGGTTATCCAGTGCCACTAAAGAAGTAATTATAGGTGATGAACTACCTACGGTAATAATAGGTGAGCGTATTAATCCCACGGGAAAAAAGAAAATGACGGCAGCACTGGAGGCAGGTGATTTCGATATTGTTCGTAAAGAAGCGCTGGCACAAATTGAAGCCGGGGCCGATGTTCTGGATGTGAACGCTGCTACAGCTAATACCGATGAAGTAACCCTGCTTCCCAAGGTCGTTCAAGTGGTTATGGATACGGTTGATGTGCCTTTATGCCTCGACAGCTCCAGGCCAGAAGCCTTGGAGGCTGCTCTTAAGCTCTATAAGGGGAAACCGCTCATTAATTCAGTCACTGGCCAGGAAGACTCTCTAAGGGAAATTTTGCCCTTGGTTAAGGAATACAAGGCAGCAGTCATTGGCATGACAGTGGATGATGAAGGAATACCGGATGAAGTAGAACGGCGCGTAGCTATTGCACATAAGATTGTAGAGCGAGCCGAGAAATCAGGTATAGCTCGTGAAGATATTATTATTGATTGTGTCACGATGACACTGGGCGCAGACCCTAAAAGTGCCTTAGTAACTATCGAGAGCCTTCGTAGAATTAAAGAGGAGCTTGGGGTGAATATGACACTGGGTGCGAGCAATGTTTCCTTTGGGTTGCCTAACCGTGATTTGATTAATAGCGCTTTTTTGGCTGTTGCCATGGCTGCGGGTTTGAACTGCCCGGTCATAAACGCAGCTAAAATGCGTCCTACTGTCCTGGCTGTGGACCTGATTCTGGGTCATGATAATAATGCTATGAGGTATATTAAAGCCCAGCGGCAGTCCAGCCAGGGAGCTTAACATGTCTTGAGGGCTTTTAGATATCTAGGATGGAGGATTTATTCCTCACCCTAGAAGATATGGCATACCTAGAGGGTTTGAAGCTTTCCTGGATAAGAAGCGAGTTGTGATAGCTGTGGGGTGTTGGCATACGTGGTGTGCGCTCCGCATTCAATACGGAGTAGCCTTGTGCTGCATCCCTGCTGCAGAGTTTAACCCATATGCGGTGTGGGACCAGGACAGACTCTGAATAGTCCGCACTGCAAGATTTGGAGCACTTTGCAGGGTGAGGATTTATTCCCCACCACGGTAATGGCAGATAAAATGTTGCTATGCAGGGACACCAGAGCATCCGAAATTGAATCGGGAACGAAGTGGAGTTATTGAGCGTAGAGATCAACTGTGTAAGTAGGGTTAAGGCAAAAGTTAATTTAAGGAGGATAAGAGATAATGAGCAAACCGAGGACGACTTTTTTATCGCAAGAGGAGATAGAAGCGATTCACAATGCCTCGTTACAGGTGTTGGAGAAGACGGGCGTAAAAGTAAGGAGCGAGATAGCTCTCGACATCTTGAAAAAAGGGGGAGCGAAGGTGGATTACGGGACAGACCATGTTACTATTCCCAGGCAGTTGGTTAAGGAGGCATTGGAGGTAGCTCCCAAGACTATAACATACGGTGCCCGAAATCCCAAGTATGACTTTGTGCTGAACAAGCAGGAGCTGCATTTCTGTGCTGATGGAGATCCACCCTTTATACTGGACTGGGAGACGGGGCAGCGGAGATATTCCACGGCTGAAGATGTTGCTAATTGTGCGGTGATAGCCGATTACCTGGACCATGTGCGTGTTGTTTGGCGAATGGCGACTGCTACGGATGTACCAGCACACACGCAGAATGTGGTCGGTATGTATATTATTTTAAGGAACACGGAGAAGCATTGTGAAGGGGGCATGTTGAGTGCCAAACAGGCCCGATATACGATTGAAATTGCCACTGCTATAGTAGGCGACAGTAAGAGGCTCAAGGAGAAGCCCATTGTTTCGTGTGTGCAGTGTCCGTTCTCGCCATTGACATATGACAAGGGGATAACAGAGGGAGCAATAGAGCTGGGCAAGGCAGGTATTCC
>JAGHCA010000011.1 GCA_021160725.1 Dehalococcoidia bacterium
GCAATGATGAGTTTGCCCGGCAGGTATTAGTCCTGGCAAGGAAGAAATAGATGGAAAGGAGGTGAAAACCAATGGCGAATCCTGAAATGGACCGGGCGGCTGAGGAAGCCGCCAAAGAACTGGACAAGCTAGACCCTGTGGCGGTGAAAACCGTGGCAACCTGGTGGTCCCAGCACTATGTCCATGCCGGCCACAAGCGATTAGCCAGAAAGCTGCTGGACAAAGTTAATCACGAGTCCATGGCAGAGCTCAAAGACCTCGTGCAGGACTAATCATCCGGCACTCTGGGTATTAGGGAACTAGTACCCAGCAGCGGGCTGACTAGTCCGGGAAGGAGATGGGCATGGACAGGCAACAACTGATAGATGAACTCGCCCACTGGATTGATACCAATGTCATTGCTGAGCTAATCGTGGAGTCTCTTGAAGAAAACCACCCGGAGGAAGAAATTACTATCCAGCAAGCCAGGGACGTGTGGTATTCCACAATCGAGCACCTGGGAAGCTGGCTTGGTGAATTCGTTGGGCGATAGGTGGTGAGCAGTAATCTGTGGAACAAGGAGGTGACAGCATGGAATATCTCCCCATAGTAGCCATCTTTGGCATTGGACTTATTGCCAGTGTCGCAATGCGTAAGACTAGCTCCAGGGCCGTCAAGATATTGATAGGTGTACCTGCAATGATAGTCATCATGGTTTTATTCCTGAGATGGATGTGAACACACTAATAAGGAGGTAACCTTGGGTCAATACTGGGTCTGCACGAACCTGGATAAGAAAGAATTCATCAGTCCGCATAAATTAGGCTGCGGTCTCAAACTTTTTGAACAGCTCGCCAATCATCCCGGCACCGGGGCAGCTTTGATTATCCTCTGCGCCTGTATGCCAGAGAGGAGGGGCGGTGGCGACTTCGACCTGGAGGAGGATGAGGATGAGTTTGTCCACGACCTGAAGAAGGCGGCCGGTATCAGCTACGCTGAGATTGCCAAGCGAACTATTGGACGCTGGGCCGGCGACAGAATCGCCCTGGTCGGTGACTATGCTGAAAGAGGGGACCTCCCACCTGAGGATGATGCTGACCTCATCTATGAGCTTTGTTGCTCCGAGGAAGAACGTCAGGAGAGTGTAAACTGGCTCAAGGAGAAAGCAATAGAAAGACAGGACCCCGAGCTTGAGGAAAAGGCTATTCGCTTGGCGAATGCTCAACTATACCGGGACATCTCCGATGATGTCTGCGCCGTGATAGAGCATGAGTTGAGGGGCAAATTCACAGGCGAAGGCTGGCGGGATTGGAGATACGATGATTAGGAGGTCAAGGAAGAAATAGTATGAAACTATTAACCCAGGAGCTTCGGCACAGGTTTCCTAAACTCGGCGAGATGGACGGCAAAGATCCCAGCCAGGTTAAGGTCATAGCCAAGTTTTTCGACCCCTGCAGCCGGTGGACCTGGTATGCCACCGAGTTCGATGGTCAAGACATCTTCTTTGGCTTTGTCTGTGGAATTGAGAATGAACTTGGCTACTTCTCCCTATCTGAGCTGGAGAGGGTAAGGAACCGTCTTGGTCTCGGTATTGAGCGGGACCGACACTTCGGTGAGCATACCCTGGCTGAGGTAATGGAGGAACACATATGAAAAAAGAACAGAGTATGAAAACTGAGATGAAGTACTGTGCCTATTGTAAGAGGCAGACACCACACAAGGTCGTCAACCCCAGGACCGATGGTAAGGGCACAGGTAGAGACCTGCGTTGCACCAGGTGTGGCACTTCCAGGCTGGGGGAAATACAGGGATTCGACGCTGCCCTTATGTGAGATGAGGAAAAATGCGCTGTCCTAAGTTCGGTACAGAAGTTAGCTATCTACACCACTACCAGGACGCCACGCTGTTTCATGCCTTTGATGTCGATGAGAGTGGCGAGGCCAGGTATAAGCACAAAGATACCATTGGTTGTGAGGTTATGACCTATGAGTGCCCAAACTGTGGTGTTGAGCTGGCAAACAATGAGGAGGATGCCCTCGCCTTCTTAAAGGGCGAGATAAGTGAGGAGATGGCGACATACTTCCTCGAATTAGCACTAGAAGGAGGTGAAAAATGAGGCGGTACCAATGTGTTGAGTGTGGCAGGGAAGAGACAGGCGAAACCGACTGCCTTAAACACGCACTCAAATATGGTCACAAGCAGTTCCTTGACCATGAAGGTCAGGGAAGCACTGAGATAGAGGGCGAAGGAATACCAATTTACTGCCCTCTGGATGACCCGGATATCCTGGATGAAGGAGGAAAAGATGGATATTGATTTAGGTGCGCTTGAAAATGCTTTATCCAGTAAAGCCAAAAAAACCAGAAAGGGGTCAGCTATCAAAGGCTCCAAACAGGAACTTTTTGAAGAGGCTAAGATACTTGCCAAGGAATTGTTAGGTGTCTATAGTAAAAAACTCCGCACTAGGCATCAGGGGAAAACCTACTATGTTAGCGGTGACCATCTCAGAATAGGATATTGGGAAAGAGTAGATGATATTAACGAAGTCCCCCACATAGTTTTTGAACGCCTCGTAACCAATGGAAGAAAGTGGTTGAAAGATTACCACGAAGCGACTGCGAGGGTAATTAAAGATAACCCTTCACTGGCACTGGAGGCTAACCTGGAGGGAAAAACCAATATGGATATTCTCCAGTACGCTGAGGATAAGATAAGGGATGAGATTACACAGTTAATTCAAGGCAGGATTAAAGCTCCAGGTATCAATAGGATATTTTTCCGCTTCCTAGTATCGTTGTCAGGTTACCCAATAAACATCAGTGGATCACTAGATGGTTATTTTTATGTGGACGATATTGACTTTAAGCCCAAAGATCCATCTAGTGCTGATATGGTGATCAAATTTATCAACCATTTTGAAGAGGTAAAGGAGCAAATAAATCGGCAGATTGATGGGATTATGATAAAAGGGGGGTGACATGAGGCCTAAAGAGTTAACAGATCTGCTAAAGGTGCAAATTGAGCATGGCTCAAACCCTGATGAAGAGTTTGGGTCTTTGTTCATTTATGGACCTCCGGGCATTGGCAAGTCAAGGATCGTTGAAGATGTAGCTAACGAGCTTGGGGTGGGATGCGTCGACTTTAGACTCTTGCTCAGAGACCCAAGCGACCTTCGTGGAATTCCTGTGCCTGGACACAATGGCGATGGCAAACCAGCGGCAAACTGGTTGCCGCCGGCCGAGTTACCCACCAACGGTCAGGGATTTTTGTTCTTCGACGATTTTGTGACCGCACCACCCTTAGTCCAGGCATCGGCCTACCAGTTGACTATTCGGCCACATAAGCTGGGTGAGTATCAGCTACCAGAAGGGTGGGTAATCGTTGGAGCCGGCAACAGACCACAGGACCTGACGCTGGCGCATCCAATGCCACCGGCGCTGCGGACACGATTCGCCACCATAGTAGAACTGGAGGTTAACCATGATGACTGGGTGGAGTGGGCGGTAACTCATAACATCCGGCCGGAAATAATAGGTCTCCTATCCAAGTTTCGCCCGGAGCTACTCTTCCAGTATGACCCACGAAAGTTCGAGTTGACCGGTTTTCCCTGTCCGCGAGCCTGGGAGAATGCTTCCCACAATATGGACATGCTTCCATCAGAATTGTGGTTTGAAGGCGTCCGTGGCGCTGTTGGCGAAGGCGCGGCCATTGAGCTCAGGGCGTATATGGAAATCTGGAGCCAGCTACCGGACCTCGATGCAATCATAGAAGGGAAGGACGATACCATACCACATGGCGTGGACCTTATCTATGCCTGCTGTGTGGGTCTGGTCAGCAAGGCAGATAAGCAAGCACATTATAACCGGCTGCTGGACTATGCACTGAAACTGGAAAGGGAATACTCCATATTCCTGGTAAAGCTGCTCTACCACAAATCCAGGGAACAGGTCACGAAATCGGACAAGTGGGGCGAGTTTGCCAGGATACTGGTCAACGAGGAGAAGATACTGGAATAGCAAAGGGTCGATATGACATTGTACGTTGGAATCGCTGATGCCCATGGGCTGGAAAGCTTTATCTCCCTTCCGGAGAGGATGCTGGAGGCGGAGCTTGCCGGGGAAAACGGACAGAGGTCTGTCAACGGCACAATCGGCGTGCTGTCTTTGAGGGCACAGGCTAACCGCCAGCGCCATGCGGTGATATTCAGAGTGGAAGTGGATGAAGCCGACGCCTCAGTAATCAAGTCTCTACTGGACGCTGAGAAGCGTAGCGAAGCTCTCATTGAGCTGAAGAAATGCGCCAGAAAGGTCGAAGTGGGCAAGGATATGCAAAGGTCGTGGGCGATGATACCGAATGATGACCTGGACCCATATTCACACACCACGAAACGAGGTAAGAAATGGATGAAGAGGCGAGACGCAAGATGACCAGGGCCAGAAGCCAGCTTATCATGCAACGGCCCTGGTTTGGCTATCTCTCGTGCTACTTAGAGCCCCGGGAAGACAAGAATCTGTCCATACCAACCATGGGCACGGATGGCAGATACCTATATTACTGCCCGGATTTCGTCAAGGACCTGAGTATGGAACATTTACTTGGCTGCATCTGCCACGAAATTGCACATGTCGCGTTCGGGGACCTGTGGCGTCGAGGTGGCCGCGACCAGCTTCGTTGGAATGTTGGTGCCGACTGCGTAAGGAACACACTGCTGCTGGATGAAGGGTTCAGATTACCCTCCGGGCTGCTCATGGTTGATGCCGCACCAGACCAGCGTGACGAGGTGAGAAAACTATCGGTTGAGGAGATGTATGAGAGGGTAGAAGTGACGGAGGTTCCAATTGCTGGTTTAGCGGAGGCGGGGGAAGGTGGAGGCTATGAAGTAGAAACACGAGGCGGCAAGACCAGGGGCAAGCAACTTGATGACCATGATGTCTGGGATAAAGCCGGCGATGGTGATAAAAGTGAGTTCGATAAATCCAAGGCCAGGAAAGAGCTTGAGCAAAGGTGGCGGGAGTATGTCAGCAGGGCACGGCAGATTGTTAAGTCACAGGGCAAGGGAATGGGTAGTCTGGATGAGATGGTCGACGAGCTTCTGGAAGCTCGCCTGGATTGGAGGCAATTTCTGAGGAATTTCCTCCTGTCAACTATCATAAGCGACTATCAAATATGCCCACCCTCCAAACGTCATCTCTGGCGTGGAGTCTACTTGCCGTCGGTTAAGCGGGAAGAGGAAGTTGAGGTGATATTCGCTGCCGATACTAGTGGCAGTATGGGAACTGAGGAATTACGGGATGCCATTTCTGAAGTTGTCGGTATCACCACCCAGTTTGCAGGTTATCGCATCTGGTACGTTGAGGTGGACTGGAACATCCAGCGTATCACTGAATTGACACCGTACACCTACAATCTTGATGAAATTAAGAAGGTTAGAGGTAGAGGTGGCACCCGGTTCCCCGTTCAGCGTATCGTCTCAGAAGTGCAGAATGAGCATAATGGCAATCCAAGCGCGGTAATCTACTTCACAGACTCGTTTGGGGATGTTGAAGGGGGTGACCCTGGATTGCCAGTGTTCTGGTTAGTGTGCCAGCCAAGCGATAGGTTCAGGCCCAGCTTTGGGACCGTGGTGAAATATGAAAGGTGACAGAGTTCGCATCCACCGCAGCCATGTGTCGCATAAGGAAGTTAGGAGCCGGGGTTGGCGCGGGAGCTATAGGAAACTGAGGAGATTATGGGGTGAGATTGTGACTAGAGGAGGTAAAACATGAGCCATTTTCTAGCAGTTGTATTGGTGCCGAACAAGACAAACCAATAGAAGGAGGTAAGGATGGTACGAAAATTTGATATGGGGCAAATTGTGTGGAGTCGAGGAGTGTCCGATATGGTCATTAAAGACAAAGCCTTCGCCAGGTTTGCGGCAAATAGCTTAAAACGACATAGCGAAGGTGACTGGGGCAACTTGTCCCCAGAAGAGGAAGAAGCAAACGAGCTGGCCCTGAAGGGAGTCAGCACACGTATACTCTCAGCCTACGAAGCCGAAGGATTGCCCAAGATATGGATTATCACCGAGGCCGATAAGTCAATGACGACAATCCTATTTCCAGAGGAAAGACACCATGTATAAATGCTATTGGCAAAGGACACTTTTCGAGCATGGACTGGCCTCCATTAGAGTGGGGAATTATACGGGGCCGAAACATTTCATGAAGGCATATCATTTAATCGGGGCCTTTTTTATTTGGATCGGCATACGTGGTTATGAATTGAAGATATGCCTACCGAAACCAAGAAGACCAAAATGAACATGGAAGAGAAGCTACTAAAGCTACACTCCGAAAATCCAGACTATGTTGTTATTCTACAGGCTTGTTGTGCAGCTCACCGGCGTGGTCAACAGGAGGCAGTGGAGGTGGCTGAAAGGTATGGTTACGCTGAGGCCTCCTGGCTCGGTTTCAGGCATACCGATGTGAAGCTGGATACAGATGATTTTAAGTTAGCAACAGGCCTTCCAAAGCGTCTCAACATACTCACCAATATGGGGTTTCTTGAGATTAGCTTCAAAAGTAATAGCTCCACCAATTACAAAGTCGTGGCTGTTGACGAAGTGGAAAAGATACTACAGGAAAGAGAGAGGCTGCAACACGAGTATCAGCCCACAGAGCGCCTGGAAATACCGGATGACTTGTTTAACACCATCGCCGGATATGACGATATAAAGGCACTCATAAAGCGGGCGCTGAAAGTCGAGAGGTTTCATATCCTGCTTTGTGGTTCTCCGGCGTCAGCTAAGACCCTGTTCTTATTGGAGCTTGCCCGCTTGCCCGGAGCCTTCTATTGCCTTGGCTCAGCAACCAGCAAGGCTGGACTTTGTCAGGTCCTTTTCGAGCAGCAGCCCAAAATCCTCCTAGCTGACGAAATAGACAAGTTTCAAACCAAGGATATCGCCATCTTATTATCGTTGGCTGAGACAGGGATTGTGAGGGAGGTCAAATTTGGCAAACAACGTGAAATTCAATTAAAAACGAGCATCTTTGCAGCAGCTAATAAAATTCATGGCATGCCAAAGGAGCTTCTATCCAGGTTTAGGGCTCTCTTTTTACCTGAATACAGTGAAGAGGAATTTGTCGAGGCGGCAACCAAGGTCATCATCGATAAGGAGAAGGCTGATCCTGAGCTGGCTTTATATATCGCTCAGAGGACCTGGCAAGTATCAAAGGATGTAAGAGAGGCGATCAGGATAAGCAAAATTTGTGAGACGAAGCGTGAGGTCGACCTTGATATACAATTGCTTAAGAGATACACAGAAAGGTCAAGGCTAATTTAATCCCTAGTATGACTAACCACCTTCTTATGGCTTGACAAAATTCGCCAGGTGTTTTACACTTAGTTTTACTATGCGGAAAAGAGAAAGGATGACATTCGTTGGCGTAAAAATGCCACAGAGTATGGTAGATGCCCTCGACCATGTAGCTAAGATGCGGGATGAGACACGAAGTGATGTGATACGAC